>PALX01000028.1 GCA_002710775.1 Micavibrio sp.
GGATAGTTTAATCAGCCAAAGCCTCATCAGTTCAAGCAATAGTGCCGCCAATCAGGCACTACTCGCTAGCCAGCGCGACATGCATATCGCGGCCAAGGCAGGAAAGCTGGATGAAAAGACCCTCGCTAAGATTGACGAAGCTTCAAAAGAATATGAAGCCGTCTTCCTCACCGAGATGCTGAACCATATGTTTAAGGATATTTCCTTCGACCCAATGAACGGCGATAAATCTGCGGCACAGGATATCTATAAGCAACATCTCGTCAAAGAATATGCCTCCATGCTCACAGAAAATGGCGGTGTAGGCCTGGCGCAAGACATACGCTCACAGCTTATTGAAATTCAAAGCGCGGCATATAAAGGCGAATAACCCTTAAGTAACAAGGAGAAAACATAAATGACAGAAAACATTGAAAATACTGAGAACAAAAATAGTGAAATTGCCGAGAGCACACCGCAAGCAGAAGCACAGGCTCTTGCCGAACAACTTATGAGTGTGATGGATAATATGGAAGGTTTTTTAAGTGAAGAAACAACCCTCTTACAATCGGGCGAATTTTCAACCGTTGCCAAGCAAACAGAGGTTAAAAACAACATCGTGAAACAATACGAGGCGCTGTTACAAGAAATAGCGAGCAAGAAAGATGTCTTGAAATCTATGGAAGATCAGAAGCTTAAAGATAAAATTTTGGCACGCGCTGATAATTTCTCTCACGTTATTCGCAAAAACTACTACGCCTTGCAAAGCGCCAGCATTTCCGCCAAGCGCGTTACAGAACGCATCACTAAAGCCATTCAAAACAAAGTGCAGGCCGAGAAACAGGCAACCTACAATGCCAAAGGTATCCTTAACAATGGAAATGCCGCGGCCATGACGGACGGTGCCTATTAAGACCAAAGATAAAAAAGATTTGAGCATAAAGAATTTAGTTTAGGAGACCCAACATATGACAACATCCATTCCTGTTACACAAATCCAGAGCTCTAGCGCCAATGCAAGTGCTGGTACAGGCAATAATAGTAACCAAAACGCTATTCAAAATTCAGCCTTCATCCAGACCCTGCCATCAGGACAAAATAGCTTCCTCGCTCTACTTTTAGGACAGATTGACGGCTCGGACCCTATAGACATCAGTAGTTTGGGCATTAATTTCGAAACACCTTCTGCAAATAGCGGCGCGGCATCAATCAATCAAAATCTAAAAAGCCTCGTTGCCGCCGCCCAAGGAGACAATGCCAAAGCATTCGAGACACAAATCAGCGCTCTCGCTAACAACCAAGAGCGTATTCTAGGCAACAACCAGAAAATCCAAGAATTCTTGCAAACCCTTATTGAGCAAGCACAAAGCGTTTCTGGCAAAAGTGCAGGCTTCATTGCGGCCCCTGTTTTCGACGGAGAGGCCGCGGCTAATGCCGCTTTGAACGGCATCATTGATATTAACGCTAATGAAAGCGGCGCAAAAGCAGGCGAAAACAATATTATCACAGCTATTGCTTCTTTATTGAACGGCAAGGATGGAACTCAAGCCAATAATAACGGCCTTATGGCGCAGATATCGGCTCTTGTTCAACAAAACCCAAAACAACTGATTGATGCGGCCTCCCTCATTTCATCAGGCTTGAACATTGAAGACATGGGCAAAATTCAGGATGCTCTGGCAAGCATGTCGGGCACTACAGGAAATGCGTCTGGCGATATAGAAATCGATAGCGCTTTGATGGCTATCTTTAACGGCGAACATAAAGGCAAAGGCATCCAATGGGCCGAACAAAACCCTGCGGGCTTGCAAAACGCAAGTCAGGGGGCGACAGGCGCGGCAACAACTGGACAAAATGCAGCTACTCGCGCTCTATCCGCCATGAATGGTACTGCAGACGGAAGTAATAGCGCACAACTTGGACAAACATCTCAAAATGCTCCAACACCACAGGCAACAGCAGGCGCAGGCAATGCACAATTTGCCGCACTGATTGATGCCATTAGCGCTGAACAAGGCCTCTTTGCCAAACCATTTATAGATCAAGGGCTAGACCCTTCTGCTGTCGGGACAGCCAATTTGAGCCCAGATACGATGGCAACAAAGGCGATCACGAACCCACAATTATCCGTACCGCACGCGTCACAAGCTCATGCCGCTTCTCAGAACATGGCCGTGCAAATACAAAAAGTGGCCATGCGTGACGGCTCCAGCCGTTTCGTTCTTGAACTTGACCCACCGCAACTTGGTAAGGTCGACATTGAACTGCGCGTGAGTAAGGATAATAGCCTTAAAGCTCATATGATCATTGATAAGCCTGAGACCTATATGATGCTCCAGCGCGACTCTGGCGTCTTGCAAAAAGCACTTCAGGAAATGGGGCTTGATGTCGGCGCTGAAGACTTAAGCTTCTCTCTCGCACAAGACTCACAGAACGGTGCAGGTGACACAGGTTCTGGCAATAATAACAGTCCAGATCGCTATGCCGGCTACAGTGATGGTCAGCCTTCAGAAGTCATTGAGACATCTTTGAGCAACATCTATGTTGACCCAAGCACGGGCTTTGTCCGCGTCAACATTGTCGCCTAACAGGTTTTTACAAATTAATGGTTAAGTTGCGGCTCAAGAATGAGCTGTGCGTTTGACTGGCTGTATAACTCAGCGCGCATAAATACATCTGAAATTGCTTGCCTTATTGCATGAGGGAAGAACGTCCACTCACCGCTCATCAGTGCTAACACCTGTTCAACAGCCGTTTTAGAGCGCGGATAAACCTTATACTCAATATCGCGCGGCGACACAGCCAGAGCAACACTTACCGCCTCTTCAGCATCCGCCAAACCGCCGATTTCGTCAATAAGACCGATTTTCTTGGCTTCAACCCCTGAGTAAACTTTACCCTTTGCCAAAGAACGGACAGCATCCCTGTCAATTCCGCGCCCTTCAGCAACACGGTCCAAAAAGCTGTCATAAATATAATCCAGCACTTCATTCATTTTCGCTTCACCGCGTGCGTCAAAGCTTTCCATCGGCGAGAGGAAATCCGCATTTTTACCGAATTCAACACCGTCATGTTGAACACCATATTCAGCCAGCGCATCCCCAAGAACAAATTTACCGCTTACAACGCCGATAGATCCAGTCAATGTCGAAGGCGCCGCGAATATAGTATCAGCCGCCGTTGCGATCCAGTATCCACCCGAAGCCGCCACTGTTCCCATCGACAAGATAACGGGTTTATCTTTTTGTTTCGCATAGATCATCGCACGCCTGATTGTTTCAGACGCCACAGGCGAACCGCCGGGGCTGTTAATACGAATAAGGATCGCCTTAATATCCTCATCATCTGCCGCCTTAATAATAGCGCCGGCGTAATCATTCGATAAAATCACCTTATTACTCGACAAAGGTGAATACTCTTTTTGCTTTGAGGACCCAGCCATAATCGGCCCTTCCATGATAATCTTCGCGACTTTTTTCTTATGCGCAGATGTTTTCATCACATCAGCCAGACCTGTATTGCCAATATCCAGAGCGTCTTGCTGGCTCGCCATAAATTTAGAGAGCGTGATAAAGGAATCATCATCACGTTTAACATCAAAACGTTCTTCAGCGGCTTTAATGAGTTGATCTGTATAGCCGAAAATATCGATCATTTTAGCGGCCAGCTCATTTGTTTCCATCAATGGTGATTGGTCAACAACCTGTTTAACGAGTGCAGGATCAACACCGCGATCATCAGCGATTTGTTTCAGGTAATAGCCGCTAATATCGCTCAACACTTTTTCAAGCTCCGCCTTAGATTCTGGCGACATGCCAGAACGTGTAAATGTTTCCATCGCGGATTTAAATTCTTCACGTTGAAAAAATTCAGGCATCACTTTATATTTGTCAAACAACCCTTTGAAATATAAATTACTTAAGGCAAATCCATTAAGGCTTAAACTCCCCAAAGGCTGCATCCAGACCTCATCAAAGCTAGCGGCTAAAAAATACTCATCCATGCCATAGCCAGCCTCACCAAAACTATCAGCATAGGCATATGTATATTTACCTGCGCCGCGGAATTTCTTGATCGCCGCTTTTAAATCGTATAACTGAGCTAAACTATAGTTCCCCGGGCTAATACGCGCAACAAACCCAAGCACATTCTCATTACCTGCCGCTTTATTTAGCGCCTCAACAAGAGATGCTAGGTCGATCTGTGAACGCCCTGTGATGTCCAAGCCTTTGTTACCTGGCACTTCCGCGATCTCACCATAGAAATGGTGAGTCAAAACGATTTTTTCAGGAAGTTCTGGCTTCGCCTCATGCAAAAAGCTGATAATCAAATATGAATAGAGAATGGATACAACCAAAAACAAAAAGCCCAGCGACATAAGAATACGCTTAAATACACCCCATATTTTTTGCATTGGGGTTGCTTTAGGTTGCTCGATAACAATCTTGATGGGAGAAGGTTTAAATGTTCGGCGCTTATTGTGCCTATTCATTCTTAAAACCTATGCCGCCTCTTCTGATTCTTTGCCAGGGCTCATCGCCTTCAGCAATTCCGCTGTTTTCTCAACATTATCAACAGCCAGCATACCCACTGTGTGATAGCCAGAGTCAACATGCAAGACTTCACCAGTAACACCACTACCAAGGTCTGATAGCAAGTATAAACCTGAACGGCCTACATCTTCTGTTGTTACATTGCGTTGAAGTGGTGCATTCAGCTCATTCCACTTGAGGATGTGTCTGAAATCGCCAATACCGCTCGCCGCCAATGTTTTAATCGGTCCAGCAGAAATCGCATTCACACGCACATCATCACGGCCAAGATCTGCCGCCAAATAGCGCACAGATGCCTCCAGAGCGGCTTTAGCCACGCCCATAACGTTATAATGCGGCATAACACGCTCAGCGCCATAATATGTCAGCGTTACAAGGCTTGCGCCCTTGTTCAAAATCGGCAGTGCTTTTTGACAAACGGCTGTAAAAGAATAAACAGAAATATCCATCGTGCGTGTAAAGTTGGCACGCGTTGTATCAACGTAACGACCATCCAATTCGTTTTTATCCGAGAAGGCAATGGCATGCACGATAAAATCTATATTACCCCATTCTTTCTTGATCGTGTCGAAAGCATTATCCAGACTTGCTTCGTCCGTCACATCACAAGGGATAACCAGTTTCGCATTAACTTGTTCAGCCAGTGGCTTTACGCGGCGTTCCAGCGCTTCACCTTGATAGGTAAAAGCTAGCTCAGCGCCTGCATCAGCCAATGCTTTTGAAATGCCCCATGCAATTGAACGGTCATTGGCTACGCCCATTACCAGACCACGTTTACCCTTCATCAAATCGGTTGAAAAAGTCATGCTTACTTCCTTGAATTTATTATTATTTTGCTAAGCGATATATCGTCTTAAAATACTGTTTAACCCCGTTATCCTACACATTTTGTCTGTTTCGTCCAGCATTTACTTTAAAAAAGCCTTTGCCCATCGACAAAAAGCCTCTGCCATGCTTTTATTTACTGATTATTAAGGGATTTTTTGTAAGGTGACACAGTGGGGAACAAGCCTGTAGGGCCGAAATGAGACAAATTTCGCTAGAGAAATTACAAAATTTTACAGCTGATTTTTTAAAAAACGCAAAAAATCAGGTGAAAAGCATGTCTTTTTGTGTTGTTTTTCACAGCGGTCAAAACATCCGTGAGAAGCTAATAAAACAAGTCATTGCTGATTACCAAAAGCACCCCAGTGAGCGGGCATTGAAATATATCGCCGCAAAAGCCCCTCTATCTGTCCACTCAGGTATTATGGGCGTTTCCTGCGCCAATATTAAAGCCATGTTCGGGCTAGGTACTAAAGCCGACTATCACGCCCTACTGGCCATTAACACAAATGAAATCAAACGCTCAAAAGACCTTGAAATGCTCCTGTTAAAGGCTGTTTCTCATGCCCTTGATATCGCCGACAAGTACGAAACAAAATTTAATGCAAAATCAGCTACTTATTTTCCAATCATCGCTAAAGAAAATCCGCTTAACCGCGCGCATATTAACTTAAAAAGCGATATATTTGCCGCTATAGTGCGTTATTTTAGCGGAGAAAAAGATGCCATTGATAATATCGCTAAAGAGCGTTCTGCCCGCGCGTTAGAGCCGAAAACGCGTTTTGCTCCGGAGGAATACCCTTTCCTTATGGCGATTGAAACACTGAAATATACGCTGGACGATCTAGAATCCAAACCCGGCGCAGGCCAGATTTACGCAAAAGCGCGAGAAATCAGTAAAAAAGTCATGACGACATTTGAGATTTCACAGATTCATCAATGGTGGAATTTCGCGAAATCGGCTCAAGATATGGCTTGGCGCGGTCACAAAGCCGAAGATATCATCAGTTTCGCCATTAACACCAGCGATGATCCGTATATTCGCGCGACAGGTTTACTGATGGCTGATGTTTTAGGTATTGAACCCAACGCAGATCTGGATTTGTATAACCAACACAATACATTCGCCACACATGAGCAAAATGCCCGTGCCCATAAAAAGGCAGTAGATGAGCTTTTCGAGAAAATCGTTGACGAGGCTGTACGTAAAGACGATAGCCGCCCGATCTACGATGCCGCCAATTCGCAGAACCTCAAACTCACCGAGGGCAAGGTGCTTGGCTGGTGTGCGCACGCCCTTCAAGCCGCTGGCAAAAGATTTGACCACCAACGTAAAGAGGGCATTCAAGCTATTGACCTGATCCGCGATGAATTTGTTGAACAGATTGAAGACAGTTTATGGGACACACTGAATGAGTTCAGCGAAGAGGTTATCAAATCAACACGTAAGGACGGCATGCTATCGACAGATGATGTCATCGGCATTGCGCAAGCAAATCCGCATTTTACAGTCCTGCTTAACTCTATTATGGCAACGTTGAATGATCCGGGCTATATCGCCAAACTTGAGGCGGCGAATGATATGGCGCCTAAAGGACCTGCCCCAGCCGCAGGCCCTTCTTTTGCCAAAACTGGACCACAAAACCAACCGAACCTTGGTCCCAAAACACAGCCAAGTTTTGCGCCTTCTCTCGGCTTAGGGGGTGGCGGTGGAAGCCGTAGCACGCATAAAAAACGCCCTCTTCCAAAGAAAGAGAGCGTTGAAGATTTAGATCAAAAAGAAGACCAATAAAGAATCTTCTCCTTGCAACTATACTTTAGTTAATGACTTTCCATGAGCCGTCAGGTTGCTGACACGCTGTGCCATAGCCTGTTTCTTTTTGGCCACCGACAGTAATTTCTGTCTGGTATTCGCGGCAATACTCACCGGAAGACGCCGTACCATCACGTACTGGTGTAATGGAACCAGAATTTCCTGTATCAGGGTTATTCCAAGTTATTTCCTGACCAAGTGGTGCCGACTGGGCTCTTTGCGTCGCCTGCCCCATCGCCATACGGTCTGCACTATCCAATGAACGACCAACCTCGCCGCCCAAATAAGCGCCAAGGAGCGCGCCAGCGCCAGCCGTCCATAGACGACCTGAGCCGCCACCAATTTGTGAGCCTGCTAGGCCACCAAGCACAGCCCCACCAAGTGTACCAACACCTTCTTTAGGCCCTGTATTCGTTGTCTGACACCCCGCCAAACCAACACTCAAGACCGTTACAGCGGCTAAAATATATTTTCTCATTCTCTTAATTCCTTTTTCTCGTTATAACCCCTATTATAGACATGTAATTCTGACTAAAAAGAGGCATATTCATGACAATTAACATAGAACTTAGTCCTTTTGATTTATTTGACAAGTGGTACGAAGAGGCTAAAGAGGCAGAGCCTAGCGACCCAAATGCAATGACATTGGCCAGCGTCTCGGTCGATGGCAAACCCTCCGCCCGCATCGTCTTGCTTAAAGAATGGGACAAAGACGGCTATGTTTTCTATACCAATTTCGAGAGCCGTAAAGGACAGGAAGTCCTCGCAACTAAAAATGTTGCGATATGCTTTCACTGGAAATCTTTAAAGAAACAAATACGCATCGAAGGCATAGCTACTCCAGTCTCCGATGAACAAGCCCAAGCCTATTTCGACACCCGCCCCCGCATGAGCCGTATCGGTGCATGGGCATCAATGCAATCTCAGCCCTTGGACAAACGCGAAACTTTTGAACAGCGCATAAAAGACTTCGATACTAAATTTGACGGACAGGAGTATTTTCCAAAACCGCCGCATTGGTCAGGATTTCGCGTTACACCAGAAAATTTTGAATTTTGGGAAGAGTTAGACTTCCGCCTCCATAACCGCTTTATTTTTACGCAAAAAGATGGCGATGATTGGATCGCTCAAAGACTATACCCATAAATATCAATTCAATCTTGCCTTGAATGACATTATCACTATGTTAAAACCCATATAGCACGTGATTAAATACATAATTATATGAGGTAGAGATGAATACAAAAACTGAAGAAAAATTTGAATTCCAAGCAGAAGTATCGAGACTTCTTGATATCGTTACCAATGCGCTTTACTCCAATAAAGAAGTTTTCTTAAGAGAGCTTATCTCCAACGCCGCAGATGCCTGTGACCGTCTGCGCTATGAAGCTATTTCCAACCCCGATCTGACAAAAGATGACGCAGATTTCCGTATCAACCTACAGGTCGATGAAAAAGAAAACACACTAACCATTACCGATAACGGTATCGGTATGAGCAAAAAAGACCTGATTGATAATCTAGGCACAATTGCCCGCTCTGGCACAGCCAAAATCATGGAGCAAATTAAAAAATCCAAAGAAGCGCAAAACGGCGCAGGCGACATGAATCTCATCGGCCAGTTTGGTGTTGGTTTTTACGCCAGCTTCATGGTTGCCAAGAAGGTCGAAGTTATATCGCGTAAAGCAGGTTCAAATACCGTTTGGCACTGGGAGTCTGACGGCAAATCCGCTTACAGCCTGCGCCCTGCATCAAAAGAAGAACAAGACTTGCTGAACGGTGAGCGCGGGACCGCGATTATCCTTCACATGACAGGAGATGGCCTAGACCTCATTTTAGAGGACAAAATCCGCATGATTGTCGAGAAATATTCTGATCATATCGATGTGCCTGTATATTTAGGAGACAGTGACACACCACTCAATGAGGCATCAGCCCTTTGGACACGCTCAAAATCAGATGTCACAGACGAGCAGTACAGCAATTTTTACAAAAGCATCAGCATGGGTTTTGACGAGCCTGCCATCACATCACATTGGAAAGCTGAAGGCGTCATAGAATATAATGCGCTTCTTTTTGTGCCGACTATGCGCCCCTTTGATCTTTACGACCCTAAGCGCAGTCATGGCGTGCGTCTCTATGTTAAAAAAGTATTCATTACAGACCAGTGCGAAGGTCTGGTCTATCCATGGCTTCGATTCTTACGCGGCGTGATTGATTCACAAGACCTTCCACTGAACATCAGTCGTGAGATGTTGCAATCAAATCCCGTGGTTACCAAAATACGTCAGGGTGTCACCAAACGTATCTTGAGTGACCTTAAGAAACTCAGCGAAAATGAGACCGATAAATACAATGCGTTTTGGGAACAATTCGGCGCNGTGCTCAAAGAAGGCCTGTATGACGCCTATGAATTCCGCAATGACATTCTATCGCTCTGCCGTTTCTACAGCACAAACGATCCAGAAAAACGTATCAGCCTAGCTGAATACAAAGACAGCATGAAGGATGGACAAGAAACCATCTATTACATCAGCGGCGAGTCTGTGGACGCCGTTAAAGATGCACCTCAACTCGAAGGCTTCAAAGCCCGCGGCATCAATGTGCTATTCATGACAGATACAATCGATGAATTCTGGCTTCAGCATAATCTGCAATTCGAAGAACTCAGCTTTAAATCCGTAACACGTGGCGGCGCAGAAGACTTTGATGACAAAGATGAAGACAACAAAAATGACGATAAAAAAGCCGATGAAGACAAAGGAGAATTTGAGCCTTTAATCAAAAAACTTCAAACGCTTCTGGCCAATGATGTTTTGAATGTTCGTTTATCAAAGAGGCTGGCTGAAAGCCCTGTCTGCTTTGTTGTGCCCGATGGCCAAGCTGATATGCACATGGAAAAGGTATTGAAAATCCAACAACAATATGATGCAGAAACTAAACGTATTTTAGAGCTGAACCCTAAACACCCCGTNATCAAATCNCTCGCGGCACAAGGAGAGCAAGCCGATGAAGACAGTCTGTGGATGCTCTATGATCAGGCCTGTATTTTGCAAGGTGAACCGCCGAAAAACCCAGCGGCTTTTGCCAAACGCCTTAATAAATTCATGGAAAGCGCGGCTTAACAAAATTTTGCGCGAAATAATTTACAGCCTAAAGGCAAAACGTTCGAGAACAGGTTTCATGTTGTCGACAATTGGATCGTAAGCAAGATTGTTCGTTGCCATTATAATTGCTGTCGCCGCAATGCCAAAATCCACTAAAGCGGGTGCTATATACTGTGTCACACTTCTTATATCTTTATCCTGGATTGTTTTCTCAGCAACTATATCCGTTAACTTACTCGCCCCAACAGCAGGATATATAGCGAGCGCTTTTGCCATCTTCGACACAAAGTAACACGCAACGCCTGTTGCCACTGCCGTAGGCATAGTCATGACAAGTGAAAGCATTGTCGTATGTAACTCAGAAATTGCGGCTCCACCGCCAATCACAGCGGCCCAACCTGATATGCCACCAGAAGCAGGTTTTGCCCATTCCTCTTTTAATGTTGTTATTGGTGTACGAAAAACTCTCTTGAACCTCTCGTTTCTTTTTTGCTGGCGTTTAGCCAGTAGCTCATCAAAATTGTCATCCGATTTGCTCGTATGTTCATAGCTATAAGAACTTGACGTTCTCCCATCTACTCTTCGCGCCCCCTTCAGCTTTAGCTTCAGCTTTAGCTCAAAGTCATACGATGCACGCTGTTTTGGATCAATCAGCACATCATGCGCTTCGTTGATTGCTTTGAATCGTTCTGAAGCGTTAATGTCATCACCAACTATATCAGGGTGATGGCTTTTCACTAGCGCACGATATGCTTTGCGTATATCGTCAGCGGATGCATCATGCTGGACACCCAAGACTTTGTAATGATCGGGAAATACTGTATTCATAACAAGGATAACTTATAATGATGTTATGTAAAAATTACAAGAGGTTTTTTGACACGCTATTTATGCCACCATGTCTCTGTGACAGGGCCATAGACGGGCGTCATATCGGGGTATGCGATAGCGGCGCTAAGAGCGACGGTATCAAAGCCTTTGTAATATAATGGAATAAAGTAATAACCAGACATAAGCGCAATATCTAAGCGATGCGCCGCATCTACAAGCTCGCCGCGTTCCTTGGCGTTCACCATATCATTAATAGCCATATCCACGGCGTCACTTTTCACCCCAGCATAATTACGTGTACCAATCTGGTCGGCTGAGCCAGAACCCCAATAAACATATTGTTCATTCCCTGGCGATAAAGAATTAATCCAGCGATAGAAAACCATATCGTAATCATAATCATTCAAACGTCCTAAAAACTGAGCCGAGTCAACAGGTCTGACATTGGCTTTAATCCCAAGCTTTTCTAATGACCGTACAAAGGATAGCGCAATCTTTTCATCATCAGGGTTGCTCAACAATATTTCAAAAGTAAAGTCTTGCCCATCTTTTTGAAGAACGCCGTTTTCAACATGCCATCCTGCCTCTTTAAGTAAGTTCACTGCTTTTCTTAGGCGCTGTCTTTCAGGCAGTTTCTGTGCCGCCTGTGTCGATGCCGCCAGTTCAGAATTAGCAAAGACACTTTGCGTTACTTTGAGCTGATTATGAAACAAGGTCTGGTTCACCCAGTCATAGGGAAAGGCTAGATTGAGCGCCTCACGTACGCGTAAATCAGCAAACAAATCTTTACGCGTGTTAAAGATAACCGCTTTTAACCATTCAGGGCGTTGGTGATCAAAAGACACAGGCTTCACACTATCCAACCCCTTATAAGCACTAACCCAGCGGCCAATATCATTTTCGCGCCACATATCAACATTGCCCGTTTTCAAGGCTTCGAAAGCCACTGTTTCATCGCGGTAGTAATCGAACACGATCTCATCAAAATTATATTGGTATTTGTTTACGGGTAAGTCTTTCGCCCAGTAATCTTTGACACGCTCATAAACCAGACGGCGCCCAGGGTCCACAGCACTAATTTTATACGGACCGCTCCCCAGTGGAGGCTCCAATGTTGTCGCGCCGAAATCTTTATCCTGCCAATAGGCTTTAGGAACAATCCGCATGATAGACAAAATCATTACTGTCTCGGCGTCATAGCCCTCGCCCAGTACAAATCTGATTTTTTGAGGGCTGATAATCTCGTAGTGGTCGACAAGGCTATAAACACGGCGCGTTACGGGCTTACCATGCTTTTTATGTTGCTCAAAGCTAAACACCACATCTTCTGAAGTGATCGGCGTGCCATCATGAAATTTTGCCGCAGGGTTGAGGATATAGGTGATTTCTGAGCGGTCCTCAGGGACAATAATTTCTTTGGCGATCAAGCCATAAAGCGAAAAAGGTTCATCCCAGACGCGGCGCATAAGCGGGTCATAGAGGTTCTCAAGCCCTTCTGCTTTTTTGCCCTTAATGTTGAATTCATTCAGCGTATCGAATGTGCCAATCGCAGAACGCACAAAGCGTCCGCCCTTCACGGCCTGATCAGATACGTAATCCAGCTTTTCAAAGCCTACTTCATATTTAGGTGCACCATGCATGGCCATGCCATACACAACCTCTTCGGCTTGAACACTAGAGACGCTAAACAGCAGAACAAAAAGAGAGAGAATAAGCGGCATTATGCCACCTCTTTTAAGAGATCCTTATAAGGTTTTTGTGGACGCGGCCCCATATGGGTAATCACTTCCGCCGCCGCCTTGCACCCTAACTTAGCACATTCGTCTAGGGGCTTGCCTTCAGTTAAACCATATAGGAAACCTGCCGCAAACTGATCCCCTGCACCGGTTGTATCGACAAGGTTATCTACCCAAACAGCCTCGACATCATAGCGGTCTTTACCTGAAATAATGGTGCACCCTTTTGCCCCTTTTGTGACCGCAATAATGTCACAAAATGGCTGAACCGCATCCATAGCCTCGTCCAGATCTTCTGTTTCAAACAAAGCACAAAGCTCATGCTGATTGGCAAAGAGGATATCAATGTCTTTGGAAACAAGGTCCATGAATTCTTTACGGTGACGCTCAACACAGAAAACATCTGACAATGTAAGCGCTACTTTACGATTCTTCGCATGGGCAAAATAGGATGCGCGTCTAAACGCTTTCTTAGCCGCCTCTTTATCAAAAAGATATCCTTCCAGATAAACGATCTGTCCAGCACCGATTGTCTCAGCATCAACATCATCCTCACTCAATTCTGTAGACGCCCCAAGGAACGTATTCATCGAGCGTTCCGCATCATCTGTAACCATGATATAACAAACAGCCGTACCCAAACCATGTTTGAGCGGCACTGTATTAAACTCAATACCCTGTGCACGAATATCATGGGTAAAAATCTCACCAAGCTTATCTTCAGACACTTTTCCGATAAAAGCACCTTTCCCACCAAAAGAACCAAAACCTGCCAGTGTGTTTGCCGCAGAGCCTCCCGAAACCTCAATAGAAGCACCCATTTTTTTATATAAATCGCGGGCGCGCTCCTGCTCAATCAGATTCATCGCGCCTTTCGCAATTCCTTCAGCTTCTAAAAACGCATCATCCGTGTGTGACAAAACATCAACAATGGCATTTCCTACAGCAACAACACCATATTTACAGTCATCCGTCATAATCTTCGCTTTTCTCTTTCTTTACTTTTACTCATACTAGGGTAGAGTACGATCATGGCGAAAAAAAGTACAAAATCAAGTCCGGAAGCACTTACCACACAACTTATTGAGGCCGCATTCGCGCTTGCTTGCGAAAGACCGTGGCATAGCATCGCGCTTTCTGACATTGCTAAAGAAGCAGGCATCGACCTTAGTGACTTTCGAGATTTGATTGATGAAAAGCATGACATCTTGGTTATCTATGGTCGCAAGTTAGATAGACAAATGCTTGATAACGTTAAAAAAATAGATATCGACGCCCCTGTCAAAGACCGCTTATTTGAAGTCTTCATGGAGCGTTTTGATATACTCAATGAAGATCGCGCCGCTCTCAAATCTATTATTGGCAGCATGAAGTCTCACCCACGTGACGCCCTGCTTTCCCTGCCGCATTTTAAAAAATCAATGCTATGGATATTGGAAGCCGCGCATGTAACAAGCAATGGCATTCGTGGCGCCGCGAACATCCTCGCCCTCACCGCCATTTACGCCGAGACGCTGTATGCCTGGCAATCTGACGACAGTGAAGACATGGCAAAAACCATGGCAACACTGGACAAAGCACTCAGCCGCGCCGAAAATATATTCGATAAAATCGGCCATCAGTTTTAGATAAAAAGGAGCTCTATGGCACTCTCAGACACAGCTTATTCATGTTGCATATTCAGGTCATTGTTCCCTGAAGTATCAGGTGATATCTATGCCAAGGAATGGATCAACGAAGAAAGCATGCAAAACGCAAAGAAATACACTGATCACTGGCTAGCAGAAGTGTCACGTAACGAAGATATCGCCGTTTCAATGAGATGCTCTTATTTCCTAAACCAACTTAAGCAAGCTGTAGAAAAAGATGCTATAGGTAGCTTTTTTAACATTGGAGCAGGATTTACATCTTACCCTTTGCTTTTAAGCAATAAAATTGATGCTTTTGAGTTTGACTTAGCCGAAGTCATAGAAGTTAAAAAACAACGTCTGGATGAAATCACAAAGAGACACAGCGGCAATATTCTTACCATTCCCTCATTGATTGCTGGTGATATCACAGATATCCGCACGCTCGAAAACGCTTTATCACGAATTCAAGACAAGCCTGTTTTTTACATCATGGAAGGATTAAGCTATTACCTATCCTTCGATAATTTCAAAGCTGTTTTTGCTCTTCTTAAAGACAAGATGGCCATCGGCGAAAAAATTGCCATTGATTTCTGGTCTAATGATTACATTAACGCCCCTGTCTTTCTTAAGCAGGCACAGTTCTTCGGTGAAACATTAGATATTTCAGATAGATATCTTTTCCTCGACGAAGAAGATTTAAACAATATTGACGGTTTTGAAATCACCGACACATCAAGCGCTCTATTAGAAGCGAGCAAACGCGGATTAGATATTCAGAATATGGAGTTTTTACCTGAAAATTACTGCGTACTCACACGCATATGACGATCACTGAAAACAGCACTTTCACCTTTCGTCAAGCAGGCCATGAAGATGCACAAGGCATTGCGGCGGTGCATGTGCGCTCATGGCAAATTGCCTATAAAGGCCTTATCAATCAAGATTATCTGGATAGTTTAGATATCGAAGCGCGGGCCGTATCTTGGCAAGAAAGTTTAAGCAACCCAAACAATCCGTGCATCACCCTTATCGCCCTTGAAAACAATAAAGTTGTTGGCTTTTTAACCATCGGCCCTTCACGTAATGACGTTTTTACTGATGATGTTGAGTTATATGCTATTTATATTGATCCCGATTATTTTGGCAAAGGATTGGGCTCTGGGCTTTTCAAGAAATGCCATGCGCGCATCTTAAAGCACGGGACAAGTGGCATGTTTGTCAATGTACTAACCGACAATCTACGTGGCCGCGATTTTTACGAGCGCATGGGGGCTAAATCTGTTGCGAATAGTGAATTTTCCACCAAAATTCATAGAAAAAGCTATCAAGAGATAATCTATTATTGGCCTTCTCTAAGCGACATCAAACTATAAAAAGTAACAGCCTTACTAAGCAACCCGCGCATGATCAAAAACGTGGTTATGTTGCCACAGATCGGTCAGCACTTGCCCTAATCTCTCAACTTGCTCAGCGCTATGTGCAGCAGTCGCCGTCAAGCGCAGACGTTCCGTCCCCTTTGGGACTGTTGGATAGTTGATCGGCTGGACATAGATATCATATTGGTTCAACAAAATATCCGTAATCTCTTTGCAACATGTTGGCTCCCCCACGACAAGCGGAACGATATGGCTAGGTCCTTCCATGAACGGTAAGGAAGCCGCTTGCATCATTCCTTTTAGCTGAGCCACACGCGCTTTTTGCGTTTCCCGTTCAATTTGCGATACTTTTAGATGCTCAACACTCGCCAATGCGCCAGCTAGAACTGCAGGTGGCAAGGCCGTTGTAAAAATAAAGCTCGAAGCAAAAGAACGAACAGCATCAATTAGCTCTTTCTTGCCCGTAATAAACCCGCCCATACAGCCATAGGCTTTACCGAGCGTGCCTTCAATAATATCGATTTCGTCCAGCAAGCCTTGTTCTTCAGCAACACCGCCACCGCGTTTACCGTAAATACCAACGCCATGCACTTCATCCAAATATGTCAGCGCACCGTATTTTTTAGCCAGCGCCGCAATTTCTTTAATCGGCGCAATCGTTCCTTCCATAGAATAAACAGACTCAAAAGCGATAATTTTAGGACGGCTGGCATCGACGGATTTTAGAAGATCTTCCAAATGATCGAGATCATTATGCTTAAATATCAGCTTATCCTGACCAGAGCCGCGAATCCCCGCAATCATGGAAGCATGGTTAAGCTCGTCCGAGAAAATAACACACTCTGGCAACAATTTAGCCAGCACAGCTAAAGAGGCCTCATTAGAAATATAGCCCGACGTAAAGACAAGCCCTGCTTCTTTATTGTGTAAATCTGCCAGAGAGTCTTCTAAATCGCATATATATCTTGTCGTACCAGAAATATTACGCGTCCCGCCCGCACCGGCCCCAGCCTGATCAATCGCTTCATGCATCGCTTTAAGAACTTTTGGGTGCTGTCCCATGCCTAGATAGTCATTCGAGCACCAGATGGTTACTTCNTTGGACTGCCCTGNCTCATCCGTATAATTGGCNACAGGGAAGCGCCCAGCGATACGCTCAAGGTTGGCGAAGTATCGGTAATTTCCCTCATTTTTGAGGCTTTGAAGTTTATCGGCGAAATGCGCTTCGTAATTGAAAACCATTCTCAACTAACCCTTTGATATTGTTGCACTTATACCCTACGCCTATGTATAGGCTATCGCAAGGGCGAAGTTATAATGATTAAAGGTTAGTATCTTTTAAAGATCAAGATTGGGGAGTTGCTTACGCTCAGCCAGCAATGTTGTCACCTGACGCGCACGATCTGAATCCATCTCGGCTAATATTGGCGCTGATTTTCGCTCACTCATCTGCTCCATCACAGCAATAAGAATATCTGTCTCAAGCGTATTCAAAATACGCGCCGCATCTTTCGGCTTCATACCTTCGTATATACGCACAAGACTTCTGATGCGCTTTTGCTCTTCATCCGACTGCTCTTTCAACAAGCCTTTGAGCTCATCACGGAGAGAACCCATTTCAGCAATCTTCTGCTCAATTTGTTGCTCCGTTGCTTTTAAAATCGCTTCCTTACGCTGAAGAGACTCTTCTTTAGCATCTAATTCTTTCCGGCGCTCTGAAAGATTTTGTAAAACCTCAATCTCGCTTCTGGCAAAATCCAAATCAAATTCAGCTTCGCCTTCCAGTAANCTNAAGCCCTCAAGCAACGCTGGGATAGCATCATTTTCTGCATTCGCTTCTTCCCGCGCCTCCACTGACGCTTCGCCANCATCCTCATCNCCATCCATCTCGGCCTGCGCCACCTCTACGTTCGCATCTTCCTCTTCATCCGCTGCTACNGCCTGCGCAAAGAAAAAGTCGTTAACGTTTTTTGAGTTACNNACCAGATCATTGGTCCGAATAACCAGTGAAAAAACAGCCGCCATAATTAAGAGTGGTATCAGTCTCATGCTATTATCTTATCTTCCTTCCACATTGCTCATTCGCATTAATTCGCGCGTGATTTCAGCGCCTTGTACAATTCTCTTTCAGCGTCGCTTTCGATATCTTCTGGGCCATCCCATGGCTCATCTGCTGCAGCACCTTTAGCATCTTCTTTCAAGCCTTGTTCAAACTCAGGGTCTCTAATCGAAAAAGGTGAATTATCATCATCACCAGATGACACCTCACCGCTGGCATTTTTTTTGATCGTCTTTTTGACCCAGTCAAGACCGCGGCTTTTTGGCGCTGGTTTTGCCGCTACTGTTTTTTTTTCTGCGCTGGTTGTTTTCTTTTTTGCCGCCGTAGCACTACTTGTCGATTCAACTGATTTACGCGGTGTTGATTCCGTTAATTTCTCTAGACGGTCAGCCACACGGTTACTTGCTTGGTAAATAAGCTCAAGCTCATCCGAAAGCATCTTTGCCTCAGATATTTTATCGCTTAAGTCCTTGCCGCTTTCATTTACACCTTGTTTAAATTCTTTAAGGGCTCTATCCGCATGCACAACACTATCAGAGACTTGCCTGATAAGTTTTGATAGTTCTTTCTTTGATTGGTTAAAAATAATCAAATTCTTCGCCAATCTGCCCGCAACAATAATTGTCCAGATGAGCAGGACAACAATAAGAATATCCGAAATAAGCCCTAATACTTCCATCTTAATTACCCCTTAAAATTCTTCTTCGCCTTTAGCTTTCGGTTCAACATAGCTATCTACCCGCACAGCGATATGTCCCTTTTTCTGTCCTGTGGTCCCTTTGTATATAGGGAAATCACCGCAACGCATTTCAACACGATCTTCCGGTGTCACATTAAACATGATCTGCGTGCCTTTTTTCCAAGACAAGATGTCTTTCAAAGGTAAAACCTTCTCCCCTAAAACAGCCTGCATACTTATATCTGTTTTATACAGTTCTTTCGTCAAGTGTGTTTCCCAGATAGAATCACGACCAAATTTCTCCCCCATAAACATCTGCAAGAGCAATTCACGAATAGGTTCCAAGGTCGCATAAGGGATCAGAATTTCCGTACGGCCACCGCGATCCCCCATATCAATACGCATCTTAGCAAGCACACAAGCATTATTCCCTTGTGTAATCGTTGCAAAGCGAGGATTTGTTTCCATACGATCCATAGAGAATGTCACAGGTGACAGTGGATCGAATGCCGACGACAAATCGCTCAAAGCAACCGCAACCATGCGCTCAATAAGCTTGGTTTCGATGGTTGTATATGGACGGCCTTCAATACGCACCGAAGATGTCCCCTTACGTCCGCCCAGCAACACATCCACGACAGAATAAATCAGCGCCGAGTCTACAACCATCATACCGGCGTTATCCCATTCTTCCGCATCGAATACAGCGAGCATGGCCGGCAAAGGAATAGAATTCATGTAATCGGCAAAACGCACTGTTGATACCTGATCCAGACTAACCTCAACATTATCCGACGTCAGGTTACGCAAAGAGGTCGACATTAAACGCACGAGGCGGTCAAACACAACATCGAGCATCGGCAGGCGCTCATAATTCACCAACGCCGCATTAATCAGCGCCATCACGCCTGACTGATCACTATCACTATCTTGATCATCAAAGCCCAAAAGAGAGTCAATTTCATCCTGATTGAGAAGACGCGCATCCGCCGCACCGTCCAGATCATCTTCGCTGGTCACATCATCGTCCAGATCAGCATTACCGCCAGCATCAGAGCCAGCAGAAGCATCGGGAGAATCAGCGGCTTCATCAGCCATATTCTCCCATTCGGCCATCATAGCCTTTTCTTCTTCGCTCATTTCTTCCGTATCAGTATCAGCCATCTATGTTACCCGAGATTGCTCTCTTATATTATTTTTCAACCAATTAAGGTCTGCTAACCCTAATAGTATACATTATATTCAAGAATTAGGCCATTTTTGAGGAAAAAGGATTTTTTTCCCCAAATTATCTATAAAAACCTATCGAAACCCCTGATTTTATTAGTGATTTTATTACTGAATCAAAATTTCTTGGAACAGCACATCTTTAATCGTCACAGGATAAGCCGCCGCATTCACGCGCCTCACCAGTTCCTGACGTAATTTATAGATACCCGCAGACCCTTTAAGGTCCTGAACGCGCAGTTCACGCAAGTAAGTCTGGAAATGATCGATCACACGCGGTGCAACCGCTTGTACTGCCGCCAAATCCTGCGGATTTTTGACTTCAATCTGAACCCTAAGCTTCAAAAAGCGTGGCTGAGAGCTTGTGCTGTTCAGATTAACAATCAAGTCAGGAATTTCCATGAATTGCGGTCCAGTTGCCGCGCCGCCATGGCCGTCATCACCACCGTGGCCATCACCACCGCCATGTTCTTCTGCGCCGCCGCCATGGCCATCATCGCCATGTCCGCCAGCCTCAGCATGCTCTTCCGTGCCACTATCTTTCCCCAAAAGACCATCCAGCGCCCCCGTAAAATAGGCCGCCGCGCCGCCGCCAAGTAATAGGATAACAACAATCCCAACGATCATCACGATGGGTGGTTTCTTGTTTTCCTCTTCGTCATCCAACGACTCAGAGCCAACAACACCCTCTTCTTCTTCCATTTCGGTTTCTTCTTCAGCCATGATGTCGTCTCCTACTTAAAATATGACATGGTTCAATCACTCTATATTGTCTGAGTTACTCTCCAGATGCAATGCCTTCGCGCCGAGGGTCCGCATAGCCCTCAATACTGTCAGTATGAAACAATATCGCGGTAATGCCACTCGTTTGCTCACCTTCCTCGATGATTTGGTTACGCGCTCTAAGACCGCCCAAAAGTAAATCATCCGTCCCACTTTCCGCCTCAAGCTCAGGCCCGCGTGACAAAATATTCTTTGCATCAACAGCTTCTTTAAGTGACTGCCCCCAATCTATGATGCCGATAATGCGTTGCATGACATAGCCAATAATGCGGCTACCGCCTGCCGAACCGACTACTAAAAACGGCTCTTTGTCATCAAAAACGATTGTTGGAGACATAGATGAACGCGGACGCTTGCCACCTTGCACACGGTTTGGAGACAACTCACCATCACCGCGATATGGCGTAAAATCAAAATCCGTCATTTCATTGTTAAGGAAAAAGCCGCCTGCCATATGGTGTGACCCAAAAGCGTTTTCAATCGTCGTTGTCATTGATAATACATTGCCATATTGATCGACAAAAGACATATGGCTCGTCCCTTCCTCTTTGGCAGGCATACCGTTAGAAGATAGTGGGTTCGCATAGACCATATTAATCTCTTCTGCGCGTTTCTTTACATACTCTTTATCATAAAGAGCGTCACCGGGCGTTTCGACAAAATCAGGATCACCAATATAATAATTGCGGTCTGCAAAGGCTAAGCGGCTGGCCTCGGCAATCACATGCCATGATCTAGGGTCATCTTTTCCCCATTCATCCATCGGGAAGCTTTCAATCATGCCCAGCGCCTGCAAAATTGTCGGTCCGCCAGATGAAGGCTCCCCCATAGAACAAACAACATAACGGCGGTATTCTGCGCAAGCAGGCACGCGGATACGTACGCGGTAGGCAGATAAATCTCTTGGGTTTAGACTCCCTCCCTCACGCTTTGAAACGTTGATGATCTCTTTTGCCAGCTCTTGCTCATAGAAAAAACGTGAACCGCCAACAGCCAGCAACTTTAATGTCTGCGCATATTTCTTATTCTTTAGAACATCTCCCGCCTTGATATACTTCCCTTTTATCTTGAAATAGGAATCGAAATCCTTGGTGTTACGGCCTGCATCAACTTCTGCCTTCACCATTTTGGCAAGGCGCGGCGACACCTCAAAGCCATTTTCAGCCATAAAACTCGCCTGCTCAAACAAGCCGCCCCATGGCAACATACCATGCAAGTTGTGCATGACTTCCAGTAATCGCGGTGTACCCGGCACACCAATAGACTTACCGCTCAGCACAGCATCATAAAAAGCCATAGTCGCACCGTCGGATTTGATAAACATATCCTGCGTCGCGTTTGCTGGCGCTGTCTCGCGCCCGTCATAGCTAAATATCTTTTTGTCTGCCGCATTGTAATAGAGGGCAAAAGCGCCGCCACCTAACCCTGATGATTGCGGTTCAACAAGCCCCAAAACAGCCTGAGCCGCTATTGCCGCATCGACAACACTGCCGCCGCGACTCAAAACATCATAAGCAGCCCGCGTCGCGTTAGGATTGGCTGTAACGGCCATAAGCTTCTGACCCATAACAGATTTTTGCGCCGTAAACCCTGTCGCTATTTCCGGAATAGGCCTGAAATCCTGCGCTATGGCAGAAGGCGAAAAGAACAACAATAGGGTTAAAACAAGAGATTTAAGCATTTCTTTATAATATAAAGGTAAAATTGCTATTTGACAAAGGGCTAAAATTTCGCCATAACCACTAAATTCAAATGAGAAAGTAGGTGATTACAATAGTTCAGGTAAGCGTACGCGACAATAATGTTGACCAAGCACTTCGTGTGTTGAAGAAAAAGCTTCAACGTGAAGGTGTCTTCCGTGAAATGAAGAAACGCCGTCACTACGAGAAACCTTCTGAAAAGAAAGCTCGTGAGAAGTCTGAAAACATCCGTCGCTCAAGAAAAACAGAGCGCAAAAAACGCCAAGGCTATTAATCTATAGAATTTGCATACTTTGAAGATGTAACACCTAATTCACAAGAAAACCGCCTCCATAGGCGGTTTTTTATTGCGATATTCTCCTCCATCCCTTAGACATATATACAAAAAACAGGGATATATTTTGGGAGATAGAGACACAGCTTTTACTGATGTTACCAACCCTCGCCATGCGCACCTTCACGTTTACACGAATGCGCATCGCTTTTCTGTCACCGTTAGCCGCCTATGGAATCTCATCAAAAAAGGGCATTCGCGCAAACATATTAAACGCATTCTTCCCGGCGTTAAAAGCACGCATCTGGACGCGGCGGAAAGTTTCATGATGGAACGCCAACGTAACAAATATGAAGAAGTTTTCGGACAACCAAAGACCTTTGGCCGCGAGTCACGCCCCTTCAACATATGGATTGATGAATGCGTACCATGGCGTCAGGGTAGTAAAATCCATAAGGCAGGTTTTGGCCGTGTCAAAAGCGTTGTATTAAATGATAAAAACGGCACGAAAGACCCGTATTTGTGGCGATACCTCATTCGCAAACAAGCCGATTTAATCATCACACGAGACGGCTGTGATTTTGAACATCCCGATGATGAAACAGGCATGCGCCTTAACCAATTAAGCACACAACATTTAACAACACTGGCACAAAAGAGCCGTGAACATTCACTCTGCGCTCAGTGGCATCGCGGCAAGCCCATCACAGGCAAAAAACTGCCGCTCCTTCTTATTGTCGATCATAGCGTAACGAACAAGGCGCTTCCCGATCTGCTCCGCAAACACAGAAGTCATATTATTCGCAGTATCAAGGGCAAAAAAGATATTGTCTACATCACGCTTACAAACAAAGGGATAGGCGAAGTCCGGCGCGTAGAAGATATTCACTATGATAAGCTCGCCCCGCTGGCATTACACGCTATGCGAGAGGCAGAAAAGAAAGGATACCTTCCTTTCGCACCACCAGACCGCACAGACAGAACGACCATCGCAAAGAAACAACGATACGAAACAGACTTACAAGTTTATCAAACGAAGCGTGAAACTCTGATGGAAGCTGTTCTTGGCCATGCTATGCGCAATAATATTTTCGCGGTAGATGCAGAGCTTGTCAAAGATGTTATCCTTATGACACATGGCTATCTGGGCACAGACATACGCCCTGCCCCCAAACCAGTCAATGATGAAGCCCCTTCCATACGAGAATACGGTTCTAGCCAGAGAAGGAATTCATTGCCTGCGCCAAATGCAGGTCTTTCTGGGTCAGCCCGCCCGCGTCGTGCGTCGTTAGGGTAACTTCCACTTTGTTGTATACATTCGACCATTCAGGATGATGATCCATTTTTTCCGCATAGTCGGCACATTTCGACATAAAGGCCCACGCCTCTTTAAAATCTTTGAATTTAAAACTGCGTGAGATTTTCTGCCCTTTTTCGTCAACATCCCAATTATCAAGGTCATTAAATTGTTGTGGGTTAAGCGTTTCAGGCATAGTAACTCCTCATTAAAATTCTTATAATGAAACTACGCTAAATGAGAAGAAAGTAAAGTTATGACGTCAAAACGCATCATTATGAGCTTTACCACACCGCCATCCATTGATGACATACAGGATTTGGCGCAATCCATACTGGAGCATTTTCCAGATGAGCTTCTCGCAGCGATTGAAGATGTAACGTTGAACGTCGAGGACTTTCCCGATGACGGCCTCCTTAACGACCTCGACATCGAAGATGAATTTGACCTGCTTCTGTATTTTAGCGGTACAAACCATAATGGTATTGTAAAATCTTCCGAGAATGGAGAATGCACATTAACCTTGTACCGTCGCCCCCTTCTGGACGCTTGGTGTGATATGGAAGAAGATCTAAGCCAACTTCTAACCAACATCCTTATTAGCGAAGTCGCGCAAAGCTTAGGCTATGAGGAAAGTCGTATCGACGCCCTCGTTAAATCAGCACTACGTCAAGATTACGATATTGCCAGTTAAAGACAGCACATAGCGTCAAAAAGCACTAAAAACAAATTGCCCAATTAAATCAAACACGATAAAACCAATATTATGAAACATATTACGAAATTATCTTCTTTGACACTCCTTCTTGCGGCGACAGCCTGCACAAGCACCTACGCTCCGCGCGTTGAACGCGGTGACTTCTGGCAGCGCACAGATGCCGCATCACAGATTTATTTACGCGGCCCGAAAGCACAGCACACGCTGAACCACGATATCGCGAATTGTGTTGCAGAAATCAAAGAACTTGACCGTCTTGGTTCATTAAGACAAGTCACACCACCAGACACACAGACACCACGTTCAGACGGCGCACCACTTGGCGGCGCAACCTCTGGCTATGACACACCTCAATATGATGGGGCAAACTATGCCGCTTATTATGAATATGCGGACTTCGAAGGCTGTATGAAAGAAAAAGGCTGGCAGCGCATGGAATATGTCCCATATGAACGCGCAAAAGAAGGCCGTGAAGTATTCTCTGAAACAGTATTTGGCCCAAACAGCCGATACAGCCATGATCACGATGGCAAAGTCGGCACAGCCAATGATGATTTTGACGATCTAAACCAATAGAAGAGATTTACTCAACTTCTTCAGCCCATTCATCCTCATCTGACTTTTCAGCAGGCTGTGTGCTTTGCTCAAGGCCTTGCCAGAACTCGGTAAGCGTGCTCAATACTTTTTCCGTAGTTAAGCTTTTCATCAATGTGTGTTTAAGCGTTGTTGGATCATACCCATCAAAGTCAATGAGTTCATCAAATGTCTCAGGCGTGCGCGCATAATCCGTATGCTCTCCCCACGGTGCGTACCATTTAGGATAGCTTGGCCCAAATAAGCCAAATGTGGGAATACCCGCCGCCGCCGCGCAGTGCATCAGTCCTGAATCATTTCCTATATAGAGATCACAACGCGCGATAGTAGCGGCCACTGTGCCAGGATCAGCCTTGGCGATCATATCGATCTGTCGCTCTTCCGGTACCGCCTTCAATACTTGGTAGGATACTTCTTCTTCACCCGGCGCGGCGAAAACAGCGACACGTGCATTGGGAAGCAGTCCGCCTTCAGCGGTAATTGTTTCAATCACTTCAATAAACCTGTCAGCAGGCCATGTCTTACCAATCCAGTTCGCCGCTGGCCCCACCGCCAGTACTTCTTGGTTTTTCTTATTCTCTTTTTTCGGAATAAATTCTTCTGCTTTTTTTGCTTGCTCCGCCGAAGGCCAAAGTCTAGGACTCGGCACTTCATTCAGTTTCATAACCTCAGCATTTTGTTCAACCTTGTGCTGATCTTTAGAAATTGACGGCCCATAGATATAACGCTCTTTTGCCATCAGCAATCGCGACACAGCAGAATTGCGCAAATCAATAACCATTGCCCAAGGCGTTGTCACGGCTTGCTTCCATAACTTAACCCAATGGCCCGATCTTTTCTCTTTCTTCAAAGAAATAATGCTTTCAACCTGAGGGCATCCTTCGAATAAAGAAGTAGCCAACGGCCCGCATGCGACTGTAATTTTGCGCTCAGGGTAAGCTTCGCATATGTAATTAAGCAACCCCATAGAGAGCACAGCATCACCAAGCCTGTTCGATGTGATAAATAATATTTTATCGGCCATAGGCGTGTCCTTTTTCTTTTTTATTCTGCCGCAACAGATTCCAGATCAGGAAAGTACTCTTGCAATGGGGCTACGGTCAACTCTGTTGTTTTAATAGCGCGGATTGCCTGCACAGCCGCCTCCGCCGCAGAGATATTTGTATAAAGCGGCTTACGGTTCATCAGCGCTTCACGGCGGATAGAGAAACTATCTTTTACCATTTGCGAGCCCATTGTTGTTGTATTAATCAGCATATCAACCTCGCCGTTAATAATCGCATCAACGATGTGCGGCTGTCCTTCCATTACTTTGTTAATACGCCTTACAGCCACGCCTTGCTCCAACAAATATTCACATGTCCCGCCCGTCGCCACGAGCTTAAAGCCCATATCAACAAGGTTCTTGGCAATCGGCAATAAAGCTTCTTTATCCATATCTCGGACAGAAACAAAGACAGTACCTTCAGTAGGGAGTTTAACACTCGCGCCTAATTGCGATTTAGCAAAAGCTTGGGCTGTTTTCTGGTCAATCCCCATGACTTCACCCGTTGATTTCATTTCAGGGCCGAGCAATACATCCACACCGTGGAAACGGTTGAATGGGAAGACAGGCGCTTTAACGGCTGTATGATCCGGAATCATCCCTTTGAGCACACCTTGTGCGCGGAATGTCGCAAGCTTTTCACCCGCCATAATGCGAGAAGCGATCTTGGCGATTGGCGTACCCGTTGCTTTAGCCACAAAAGGTACCGTACGAGACGCACGTGGATTAACCTCCAAAATATAGATATCGAAATCTGCCGTGTTCGGGTTCTTCTTCAAAGCAAATTGTACATTCATCAAGCCTACAACTTTAAGCGCTTTTGCCAGCGCAATCGCTTGCTTTTCAAGCTCTCTAACAGAACGATACGGCAAGGAATGCGGCGGCAGCACACAAGCAGAATCGCCGGAGTGAATACCTGCTTCTTCAATATGTTCCATGATACCGGCAACATAAACATCATCGCCATCCGCTACAGCATCAACATCCACCTCAATCGCGCCGACAAGATAATGGTCTAGCAAAATCGGGTTATCACCGGATACATTCTTGGCACTCGCCATATAACGCTCTAAACCTTCCATGGAATAAACAATTTCCATCGCCGCACCACCGAGAACATAAGAAGGTCGCATCACAATCGGGAAGCCGATTTTCTCAGCGGCCTTTTTGGCCTCCTCCAAAGTTTTAGCCATAGCATTGGGCGGCTGGCGCAAACCAATTTTATCAAGAAGTGCTGAGAACCTTTCACGGTCTTCTGCTAAGTCCAGCGCATCAGGGTCTGTGCCGAGAATTGGAATATTATTTTCTTCCAAAAAGTCGGCAAGTTTGAGCGGTGTCTGCCCGCCAAGTTGAACAATCACGCCTTTAATTTTACCCTCACGTTCAATCAAAGAGATAACATCTTCAGCGGTCAAAGGCTCAAAATAAAGCCGATCCGAGGTATCGTAATCCGTTGAAACTGTCTCAGGATTACAATTCACCATAATAGTCTCATAGCCAGCCTCTTTTAAGGCATAGGCCGCATGCACACAGCAATAATCAAACTCGATCCCCTGTCCGATACGGTTTGGACCGCCGCCCAGAATAACAACTTTCTCACGATCAGATGGGTCAGCCTCACATTCGGCATTGAGCCCTTCATACGTGCTATACATATAAGGCGTCGGCGAAGGAATTTCTGCCGCGCAAGAATCGATACGCTTATAGACGGGTTTTACACCATGCATAAGGCGTGTGCGCCTGATAACGTTTTCTTCAACACCAACAAGCTCAGCCAAGCGCGCGTCGGAAAAGCCCGCTTTTTTAATTGTCATCCAGCCTTCCGCTTCTTTAGGCAAGCCGCTTTCAACAATTTCTTTTTCCA
>PALX01000029.1 GCA_002710775.1 Micavibrio sp.
AAACAAGCTGACCCTGATGTTGTGTTCAATAATTTATATGGCACGGGCGGGGAAGATGGTGTTATTCAATCTGTTCTTGAGATGATGGGCGTGCCTTATACACATTCTGGTCCATGTGCATCTGCGATTTGTATGAATAAAGAACTGACGCGAAAGATTGCCCAGACTGTCGGTATTAAAACGGCAAAAGGCGGAGTCTTTACCTATGGGGAAGTGATGCGCGGTGAAACTGGCGTTCCCGCACCTTACGTTTTGAAGCCAGTTGCTGAAGGTTCAAGCGTGAGTGTTTATATTGTTAAAGAAGGAGACAATCGTACATTCTCTGACTGGTCCGAAAACGATGATGTGTTGGTGGAAGAGTACATTCCGGGGAAAGAACTGACGGTTGCTATCCTCGATGGCAAGGCGCAAGCCGTGACTGAGATCGTGGCGCAGACTGAGTTTTTTGACTATGAGGCTAAATATAAAGCACAGGATACACAGTATATCTTACCAGCCCCTGTCGCTGAAGATGTCTATAAAAAGGCAATGAAGCAAGCGGAAAGCCTTTATAAAGCGATTGGCTGTAGTGGCTTGGCGCGCTGTGATTTCCGTTTCGACGATACAAAAGGAGTGGATGGTTTGTGCTTGCTGGAAATTAATAATCAACCGGGTCTGACTGCAGAATCTATCGGTCCATCGCAGGTCGTTTATAATGGCAAAGATTTTGGCGCTCTGTGCCGCCATCTTGTTGAAACGGCTAAGTTACATTCGGCGGATGCGAGCGGCTCTTTATCTGCTGGCGCAGAATGTGCGAATCCGAATAAAATGACGGCATGAGCCGACGCAAGTTTACATCAAAGAAAACCATACGATCAAAAATAGAATATATCTGGGAAAGATATATTAAGCGCTATCTCATTATGGGTGGTGCTTTATTGCTGGCTGTCTGGTTTGGGTCGTGGCTCTGGCTGGGCGGTTATGTGAAGCAAGCGGGTGATTATGTGCGCGAGAGTTTCTTCTCGGTCACTGAAGATGCAGGCCTATCCGTTACAGACGTGATGATTGAGGGGCGGGTAAATACCGACCTTGCGGCAATCAAAGCGATTATTAATATCGTGCCGGGTGATCCTTTGCTGAGTTTTAATCCTGAAACAGCGAAAGAGCAGATTGAAAAAATATCTTGGGTTAAGACAGCGCGTGTTGAACGCCGTTTACCGGACACAATTTATATTCAACTTCAAGAGCGTCGCCCTGAAGCGCTTTGGTATGATGATCGGAAAACTAAGTTGATTGATGTTGAAGGGGCTGTTCTTACATCTAAAAATGCGTCAAGCTATGGTGATTTTATTACATTAGTTGGTGACAAAGCGCCGGAGAACTTTCAAGAGCTATTCGTTTTAATCCGTGCAGAAGATCAAATTGAAAACCGTATCCGCCGCGCCGTTTTCGTCAAAGACCGCCGCTGGGACTTGGTGCTTGATAATGATGTGGTGGTGAGCTTGCCTGAAAAAGACATAGCGCTGGCAATCTCAACCTTAGCCAAAGCACAAAGAGATGAAGACTTACTTGCTCGGGATGTGAAGCGTATTGATCTGCGCCAGCCCGGACGTATTATTTTGCAAACAGACCGCGGTAAAGTCGAAGACCTTATCCCTCTGATTAATTAGACAAATATTAGCAAAAATTTCGATAAGATTTTATGGGTAAGCTGATATCTATCCTTGTCGCCCTATAGTGGAAGCTCTACACTTATGCGCATGAAGCGCCGTAAACGATTACCTAAAGGATCACTGCTTGCCGCCCTTGATGTCGGGAGCTCTAAAATTGCCTGTTTTATTGGCCGTGTGGTTGATGATGAAGGCGGTTTGGAAGTTGTTGGTGTGGGCCATCAGTCCTCTTCAGGGATTAAAGCAGGCACGATTGTTGATATGGATGTCGTAGAAAGCGATATTCGAAAAACAGTTCATGCTGCGGAGAATATGGCGGCTTCAGTGATGAAGGGCTATCCGCTACGCGATATTATTATCAATATTCCATCCATTCACTGTCAGACAAAATTCGAATCGATTGATGTGCATGTTTCAGGTCAAGAAGTGACGCAAAACGATATTCGCCGCGCCGTGGTTATGGCGCAGGATTTAAATAATGACGAAGAGGCGGAGCTTGTTCACACCATACCCGTTGGCTATACGCTGGATGGCAAGGTTGGCATATCCGACCCTAACGGCCTGTATGGAAAACAGCTTGGCGTTGATGTCACAACCGTGGCGGTAAAGTCTATGCCACTTAGAAATATGATTACAGCCGTTGAGCGCTCTCATCTTGAAATTGCCGCGGCCTGCGCGGGTTCATATGCGTCAGGTTTGGCATGTCTTGTTGAGGATGAAATGACATTAGGCTCAACGGTGATTGATATTGGCGGCGGTACAACATCTATTGCCGTTTTCCATGGCGGTAATCTGATTTATTCGGGGGCTATTCCTGTCGGCGGTGCGCATATAACAAATGATGTTGCGCGCGGTTTAAATACACCTTTGATTGATGCAGAGCGCATTAAAACGCTTCATGGCTCGGCAATGGTCTCCAGCATGGATGATTCGGAGGTTATTGAAGTGCCTGTGCTTGGGGAAGCACCCGGTACAACGAATCAAATCCCTAGGTCTATGTTGATTGGCATTATTCAGCCGCGCCTTGAAGAGATTTTTGAGATGGTGCGTGCGAAGCTGGATGAAAGCAAACTCTTGAACTATCTAGGGCGTAATATTGTTCTAACAGGGGGGACGAGTGAGCTTCCTGGTATTCGGGAGCTGGCGCAACGCTATTTAGATAAACAAGCACGTCTGGGGCGCCCTCATGCGCTCAAAGGAGTGCCGGATATGACGCGTGGTCCAGGATTTTCAACTGTTTCAGGGCTCTTGTTCTACATCCGTGACCGCTATGATGAGCAACCGCATCAGGTGCTAGCGCAAACAGAAGCCACGAATCTCTATGAGCGAATCAAGCTCTGGTTTAAAGAAAATTGGTAAAAATAATCTAAAAACAACCATGTTGCATACAAACACGATGTGGATAAGTTCGGGGATAAACTGCGTATAGCTTGTGTGTGGATAAGTGGAAAAAGTGTATAATTGTGCATAACTTATTCAAATATCTTGTGTTTTTAATGTGAAAGCCGATACGCTTTACTTGTGAACAAAATCTAAAACTTTTCTATTCACTCTGGTCAACTCGGCCAAACTTAAAATACAGTTATGGAAGAACAAGTTTCCGCGAAGAGGAATCATTTAGGAGGACTAAAAAATGATTAATGTGCGTATCCAACCTCAACAAGAGCAAAAGCTCAGCCCGAAGATCACCGTAGTCGGTGTTGGCGGTGCAGGCTGTAATGCTGTGAACAATATGATTGCGACCCAGCTAGAGGGCGTTGAGTTCATTGCATGTAACACAGATGCGCAAGCCCTTGAGGGATGTCTCGCGGATACTAAAATTCAGCTTGGAGCAAGTATTACTTCAGGGCTTGGCGCAGGCGCTAACCCTGAGATTGGCCGTGCGGCGGCAGAAGAAACAATTGATGAGATCGTATCAAAACTAGATAATGTGAACATGGTCTTTGTGACATGCGGCATGGGCGGTGGCACTGGGACGGGTGCCGCCCCTATCATCGCACGTGCAGCTCGTGAGAAGGGTGTCTTGACTGTTGGTGTGGTAACAAAGCCATTCCACTTCGAGGGAGCGCACCGCATGAAATCGGCTGAGGCTGGTATTGAGGAAATGCAACAATATGTTGATACATTGATCGTTATCCCTAACCAAAACCTATTCCGTATTGCCAATGAAAAAACAACATTCGCTGAGGCATTCAAGATGGCAGATACAGTCTTGCAATCAGGTGTTCGCGGTGTAACTGATCTTATGGTGATGCCTGGTCTGATTAACCTAGACTTTGCGGATGTTCGTGCTGTGATGCTTGAAATGGGTAAAGCGATGATGGGTACTGGTGAAGCTGAAGGTGAACGCCGTGCGATTGAAGCGGCGGAAAAAGCAATTAACAACCCACTGCTTGATGATATTTCTATGAAGGGTGCGCAAGGCGTGATCATTAACATTACAGGTGGTTACGACATGACACTGTTCGAGGCAGATGAAGCATGTAACCGCATTCGTGATGAAGTGGACCCTGATGCAAACATTATCTTTGGTTCAACATTTGACGAGAAGCTTGATGGTAAGATGCGCGTTTCCATTGTTGCGACAGGGATCGAATCGGAAGCGGCTCGCCGCACAAAAGGCCCGGCAGGGTTTTCTTATGGCGGTGTTGGCAAGAACGCGACGATCAATCGCGTGACACCGAAAACATCCGATACGGTAGCAACAACAGCGGCTCAGTCTGTTTACGGTGGCGGTGTAACGCAACCAACATCAACGACGGAATCAGTTGAGACGAATACATCTCCTGCTGAACCGACTGTTGGTACACGCCAAGGCGAGAGCTATATTCCGCCGCAACCAGTAGAAACGTCGACATCGTCTTATTCATCTGGCATTGAAGGTATTTCATACCCAAATGCACCGGAGACTGAAAAAAAGGTGGAAACAAGTCAATGGACTGGCGCACAAAATGTTGAAACGGTGCAGGAAACAGTAACCGTTGCGGCGACAGGGACGGCAGGGACACAAAGCTATACACAGCAATCTGTAGCAACAGCACAGCAAACAGCAACCCAACCACAAGAAGCGGATGTTGTTATGCCGAAAGGTCTTGTGCTTAATCCGCCAAAGCAGCCTGAGCCAAAGAAGCGTCCGCCTTCTTTGTTTGAGAGATTTACAGGTGCTAAGCGTGAAGACGAAACAGAGACAACAAGTGGCGATACAGGATCGGCAACAGGTGGCTCAACATCTGGTGGTGCTGGTGCGCCATCTTTCGCGGCACTTCGTGCTGAAAAACCTGCGCAGCAAGGTAGCTTGGCGATTGATACACCAACACCTGCGCGTTCGGAAAAAGCTAGCACGGAAGAAGATTTGGACATTCCAGCCTTCTTGCGCCGCCAAGCGAACTAAAATATTCAGTATCCCTCACGCAGTGGTGGGATGCTATAAGACTTCTTCCTCCTCAGATGGTGGTTCGGTTCTCCGGACCACCTCTTTTTTTTGTTCCGTCACTTTTGTTGCACTGCATGTAACAAACTGTAAGAAAGCGTGAATTGAGGATTTACGTGCGAAACACTATCTTAAAGACTAGGTAATAAAGGCTTTAGATATGCAACAAACACTAAAAAAAGAAATTATATTTAACGGTATTGGTCTCCACAGTGGAAAGCCAGTAACGATGCGTGTTTCACCGGCATCTGAGAATACGGGTATTTTGCTAACACGCTCTGATGTTGATGATTCGCTTAATACAATTGAAGCGAAGTGGAATCATGTTGTGCCGTCTGAGCTATGTACACTTCTTGCGTGGCAGGGTGCAAATGGCGAAAAAATTACCATCAGCACAATTGAGCATATTCTTTCAGCCCTTCGCGGTGCAAATATTGATAATGCGCATATCACTTTGGATGGGCCGGAAGTGCCGATCATGGATGGTAGTGCGATAGAATTCTTCACAGAAATTGAAAAAACAGGCGTTCAAACACAATCAGCGCCGACTAAATATATTCGTGTTTTGAAAGAAGTGCGTTATGAAGAGGGCGATAAATACGCTGTGCTTAAGCCTTCTACAATACCGACATTCCGCTTTGATTTGGATTTTGATGCGCCGGCTATCGGAGAGCAGACATTTGAAGCGGCGCTTGTGAATGGCTATTACAAGCATGATATCGCTTCAGCACGGACATTCTGTACATTGGATACAGTCGATGCGATGCGCGAGCGAGGTTTGGCGCTTGGCGGTTCTTTAGAAAATGCCGTTGTTGTGGATGGTGAGAAAGTGATGAACCCTGAAGGCTTCCGCTTTGAGAACGAATGTGCACGTCACAAGACATTAGACGCTATCGGTGATTTATATCTGGCTGGTGCGCCGATCTTAGGTGCATTCCATGGTTATAAAGCCGGACATGCTATGCATACAGCTCTTTTGAGAGAATTGTTTGCAGATGAAAGCAATTATGAAGTTGTGAATGGCGCCATTGATGATCTGCCAGCGATTAAGACGTTTCATCAAGAGCCTACTCAGCGCCAACATGTATCTGCAAGCGCTTAAAAGCTAAAGCTCTCTTCTAAGTATCGTCATTTGTGATTATCCTGTCATAAGTTTATAAACGGTCTTGGCATAGCCATGCTTCTGCTCTACTCTTCTATGCATATAAGAATAAAGAGGTTTATATGCGTTTTTATCAGATTTTGATGCTCCTGACTGTGTCCGTTTTGGCGGTGGCATGTAGTTCTGGCCAATCGACAAGAGATAAAGAAGAGCAGGCAAGAATTGAACTGGAAAGTAAATCAGCGGAAGAAATTTATCAGGAGGCTATGGCCGATGCTGATAAAGGGCTTTATATCAATGCCGCGAAGATGTTTAACGAGGTTGAGCGTCTTTATCCATATTCCGACCTTGCCCCAAAGGCCCAGCTACAAGCCGCCTATGCTTATTACAAGAGCGGGAAATATGACGATGCGGTGATTGGATTGGACCGTTATATCCAGCTTTATCCAGGTAGTGATGATCTTGATTATGCGTATTACTTAAGGGCGCTTAATTATTACGATCAAATTGTGAATGTGGAGCGTGATCAGGCCATGACAGAATCGGCGCTCGATAACCTAAATCTCTTGATCAACCGTTTTCCTGACAGCCGCTATGCCCGTGATGCAGAATATAAGCGCGATTTGACGATGGATCACTTGGCAGGGAAAGAGATGGAGATCGGGCGTTATTATTTAACACGCGGTTATTATCAGGCCGGCATCAACCGTTTCATGAATGTGGTTGAAAAATATCAAACAACAACACATGTACCAGAAGCGCTTCACCGTCTTGTCGAGTCGTATTTAGCGCTCGGTATCGAAATCGAAGCATACCGCGTTGCGGCTGTATTGGGTCATAATTACCCAGGTAGCCCGTGGTATGAAGATACGTATAAGCTTCTTGACCCTAAACAGCGCCAAAAGCTGTTAAATGATCGTAGCTTTGTTGATAAAGCTGTTGAGACTATCTTCCGCCCGCAATAGAATGGGCATATGCTCAGAAATCTATCGGTCAGCAATGTTGTCCTAATTGAAAAGCTCAATCTTGAGGTTGAAGCGGGTGTAACTGGCCTGACAGGCGAGACGGGCGCGGGTAAGTCGATATTGCTTGATGCGCTTGGCATTGCCATTGGTGGACGGTCTGAAAGCCGTTTGGTGCGTAAAGGCGCGGATAAGGCTTCTGTGATTGCTAGCTTTGATCTGCCTAAGAACCACATCGCTAAAGATATCCTTAAAGAACATGAAATTGATGTCGATGCTGGAGAAGCCTTGATGCTCAAACGCGTCGTTGGCGCAGATGGCAAGTCTAAAGCTTTTATCAATGATCAACTGGTTAGTGTTTCCTTGCTCAAAGCTATTGGCGATACACTCGTTGAAATCCATGGGCAGTTTGAAACACAAGGGCTCCTCGATCCTAAAACTCACCGCGATATTTTAGATGATTATGCGCAGATAGCTGATGAGCTTAAGGCCCTTGAGACGGCGTGGCGTGCTTGGCAGGATACACGCAAAGATCTGGCTGATTTAGATGCCAAAATTGCCCGTACGGATGAAGAGATCGAGTACCTAAAAACATCTATCGAAGACCTTGAGCGCTTAAATCCGCAAGTGGGAGAGGCGGAAACTCTGTCGGAAAAGAAACAGCTCCTTATGGGGATGGATGCGATATTGCAAGCTTTCCAGTCGGCCAAGGAAAGCATCACATCCAATAATGGTGCTGAGGACCGTTTATTCAATGCCTGCAAGGGATTGGAGAAAGTTGTTGAGAAAGCGCCTGAGCAAATATCACCACTGATTGGCCGTCTTGATGAGGCGATCTCGGCTATACGTGATGTTGTTGGTGATATGGAATCCATCGCCTATGATTTAAACAGTGATGGCGAGAGTTTAGAAGACGTTGATGACCGTCTCCATGCGATGCGCGCCCAAGCCCGTAAACATGATTGTTTCCCTGATGATTTACCTGAGAAACTAGAGAGCTTACGTGCGGATCTTGAGGCTATTGAACAGCAGGATATGCACCGCGATAAATTAATTGCGCAGGAAATCCAAACACGAAAAGAATATATGAATGCTGCAAGCGTGGTGACTGAGCTACGCCAAAGCGCGGCGGAAAAATTTGCGGCGGCGGTGAATGCTGAGCTAGCGCCGCTGAAACTTGAAAAGGCAAAAATTTTCATTGATCTTGATCCTCTGGACGAAACAGCTTGGTCGGCTAAGGGCATGGATAAAATTACCTTCACGATCTCGACGAACCCTGGCCAAGACCCTGGGCCATTGAATAAAATCGCCTCAGGCGGGGAGCTTTCGCGCTTTATGCTAGCGTTCAAAGTTGTGATGGCGGGCACAGGTTTGGCAACAACAATGATATTTGATGAGATTGATGCAGGGGTAGGTGGGTCAACTGCCGCCGCGATTGGTCAGCGCTTATCAAAACTGGGCGAGAGTAAGCAAGTCCTTGTGGTCACGCATTCCCCCCAAGTCGCGGCAAGTGCTAACCACCATTGGGTGATATCAAAAGGAGCGACAAAGGGCGGTGATGCTATTGTCACGCAAGTTAATCCGCTGGCGGAAGGGACGCAGCGCAAAGAAGAAATCGCCCGTATGCTGGCTGGTTCACAAATTACAGAAGAAGCGCGCGCCGCGGCTGACCGTCTGCTCGATGGAAAGGCCGCTTAAAAATTAAGGAGAAAGCCAATGACAATTAACCCGATTATTTATGCTGTTATTGCAGGGATTTCCATGGGGCTATGGATTATCTTTCATAAACTTGCTTCTGCACATATTCCACAAGTCTTGGGCGCAATCACGGTATCTGCTGTGGCTGTTATTGCGGGTGTTATTATTCTGCTTTTTCAAAAAGATATATCTTTAAACTTTTCATGGCCAATATGGGCTTTTGTATTTGTCGTTTGTGCTGGCTTGTGTGCAATTAGCCTAGATATATTCACGCTTAAAGCGTTCTCAATGAATTTACCTGCAAGCATTGGTGGGCCACTTATTGTTGGGTTGGGGACAGCACTGCCACCACTAATAGGTGCGCTATTTCTGAAAGAGCCTCTGGATTGGCAGGCCTTGGGCGCTATAGCCATGATAACAATTGGCTGTGCGATATTGGCAACAAAATGAGTTTATTTAATTTGGATTTAGAAGAGGCGAAGGCACGACATGCTAAACTCTCGAAAGAGATAAAAGAGCATGATGCGCTGTATTACCAAGAAGATGCGCCGAAAGTATCTGATGCTGAATATGATAAGCTACGCCAAGAAATCGAAACTCTAGAAGAAAAATACCCAGAGCTTAAGACTGTAGATAGCCCAACACAAACAGTGGGTGCGGCACCATCTAAGGGGTTTAGTAAAGTAACACATGCATTGCCAATGTTGTCGCTTGGTAATGCGTTTTCAGATGAGGACGTACAGGATTTCATTGACCGAGTGAAACGGTTCTTAGGCACGGAAGAGCCTATTGAGTTTCTTGGTGAACAAAAAATCGATGGCTTGTCATGCTCATTGCGCTATGAACATGGCAAGCTTGTGCAAGCCGCAACGCGAGGTGATGGTTCAGTTGGCGAAAATATCACGGCGAATATCAGCACGATCAATTCTATTCCTAAAGAGCTACCCAAGGATGCACCTGATATTGTTGAGGTGCGCGGCGAGGTCTATATGGCCAAAAGTGATTTTGAGACTCTCAATAAAACACGTGCGGAAAATGAAGAGGCTGTGTTTGCAAATCCGCGTAATGCGGCGGCAGGATCGTTGCGTCAGCTCGACCCATCGGTAACGGCAAAGCGAACATTGAAGATGTTTGGCTATGCTTTGGGTGAAATGTCGACGCCGATAGCAGATACACAAGAAGGCATTCGCGCCGTCCTATCCAAATGGGGTTTTGATGTGCCTGAGCCTTCAGTAGTAACGGATAACCTTGATGGGCTGATTGCCTATTACAAAAAAATAGAAGAGCTTCGCCCAAGCCTCGAATATGACATTGATGGGATTGTCTATAAGGTCAATGATCTGGCGCTTCAGGAACGTCTGGGGCAGGTTTCCCGCGCGCCGAGATGGGCAACGGCTCATAAATTTCCTGCGGAAAAAGCTGTTACCGTGGTTGAGGGGATTGATATCCAAGTTGGACGCACAGGCGCACTTACCCCTGTTGCGCGCTTAACGCCTGTGAATGTCGGCGGTGTGATGGTCTCCAATGCAACACTTCATAATGAAGATGAGATTAAGCGTAAAGATGTCCGTGTCGGCGATACGGTAAAAATTCAACGTGCTGGTGATGTGATTCCGCAGGTTTTGGAAGTGCTGAAAGACAAACGCCCAAAAGGCTCCGTTGAATTTACTATGCCAGATACTTGCCCTGAGTGCGGCTCGCTAGCTATACGTGAAGGCGATGATGTTGTGAAACGCTGTACAGGTGGACTTATTTGTCCGGCGCAAATGGTGGAACGTCTTAAACATTTTGTATCCAAGAATGCTTTCGATATTGATGGCATGGGCGATAAAGTTGTCCGTCAGTTTTTTGAAGATGGATGGATCAAGAGCCCTGCCGATATTTTCAAAATCGAGAAAAACCATGGTGAAGAGTTAAAGCAAAAAGAAGGCTGGGGAGACCTGTCGGCCCAAAATCTCTTTGATGCGATTAATAAGAAGCGTGTAATCGGCTTGGATCGTTTTATTTATGCGCTTGGTATTCGTCAGATAGGGCAAGCAACAGCAAAGCGTTTAGCACAAGTTTACGGTAATCTAGAGAAACTCAAAACAGCAATGGTCAAAGCACAAGATCATGAAAGCGAGAGTTATGGTGACTTGATTAATATTGAAGATATTGGGCCAGCTGTAGCAGATGACCTAATTGGTTTCTTTGCCGAAGAACACAATATTGATGTGTTAGATTCGTTATTAAATGAGCTTAAAATTGAGGACTATGTCGATAATCGCCAATCGGATACGGCGGTATCGGGAAAGACAGTTGTGTTTACGGGCACGTTGGAGACACTCTCGCGCGCTGAGGCCAAAGCACAGGCTGAACGTTTAGGAGCTAAGGTTTCTGGCTCAGTATCAAAGAAGACAGATTATGTGGTGGCTGGGGCTGATGCAGGCTCGAAATTAAAGAAAGCAACAGAGCTTGGCGTGACGGTTCTAAGTGAAGAAGAATGGAAAGACTTAATCGCTTAAGAACGTCGTGATTTCCTTCATCGCTTGGTCGCGATATGCATCACTTTCAATCAATATTTCATGATAGGCGTCTTTAATCTCGGTGTATGTGGCATGCGGCACCTTTTGCGCAAAATCTCTCGTAGCTTTCGTGTTGACGATGATATCTTCGCCTGCCCCGAGGATTAGCGTAGGACATGTGATGTTATCAGCTTGTTTGACGAGTTTCTTACACGATCTCAGCGCATGATAGAGCCATGAGAATGTTGGTCCTGCACTAATCAAACTTGGGTCTTGGACGAGTAAAGCGCGGTGGAGGTGCGAGCGCACATCATCATGACTCAATGGTTCTTTTTCTTTTTCCAAATACCAGTCGCTATCGCCGAATGTATAAAACTGTCCGCACCTAATAAGATGGGCGATGGATGCGATAATTGGCGCGATGATTTTTAGAATAGGCGGTTCAATACGGATGTCGATCATCGGGGCAGATACTAACAGCTTATGCACATGCTTATCCCCATATTCTTCCACATAGCGTATAGCCAGATGCCCACCCATAGAATGACCTAAAAGACATAGGTGCTGATTGTCTTGAGGCAGGTGGGTGGTGATAAACTCGTGCAAAATACTCAGTTCCTGATCAAAGCCCATACTATGACGCTTATGTGTGTTTTTAAGATAGCGAGAGCTTTGTCCCTGACATGGCCAATCAAGTATTGCCACACTATGCCCTGCCTTATTAAGATCACGTATGACTTCAAAATATTTTTCTGAAGGCTCGATAAAACCGGGCAGAATGAGTACCAGATTTTTAGATTTGTCGACGGGGCAATAGCCATAGCGAATATGCTCGCCTGTTTTGGCTGTGAAGCTGTGAAAGGTGAGGCCATTTGGCTTCTGGAAGCGCGGTTCACTTAAGATATTTTTTATGATTGTTTTCAGGTCTTTGATATCCGACATAGCCTATATTTTACGCTAAAAAAAGCTTCTTGTCTGCTTCATTCATTGCCCTCCCTTTAACATAATTTTAAGTAGTGCTGATGTACACTTTAACTATCAGTAAAAGAGGGTTTTTAAATGGTTCTAGAGGGCGCGCTCCATCATATTCCAGGTATATTTGGCTTGCTATTGATTGTAACAGCATGGCAGTTTAATGATCGTCAGAAAATTTTGTTTATGAATGCGACAGCCTTCGCTTTTTTCGCTGTGTCTCTTTTTCTATCAGGAGCGGTTGTTGGCGGGGCAATGATGCTGTTTGGTGCATTTAGAACCGTTATAGCGAATTACACGCAGGACAAAAAACTCGTAGCGTTATTTTTGATGATTAGTGTAGCTATCGGTGTTACCGGATATACGCAATGGTATGACGCGCTGGCTATCGTTGGCGGCTGTATTGGTATATTGGCTTTCAACAGCAAGTCGGTAGATACGATGCGTATATTGGCGCCTATGGGCTCGATTGTTTGGGCTGTGCATAATTATAATGCTGGTGCTTGGCCGCAACTAACGACAGATTGTTTGGTGTTGGTGAGTATGGCGATTGCGTATATTCGGATGAATTACCTAGCGTTTAGAGTGCAGCGTCGTGTCACAGCGCAATAAGGCTGTGTAGCGAAGTTAACATTGCCATTTCCTCTGAAATCATATTTGTCTGTACCATCGCATCGCGCATAAAAATAGTCGAGAAGATATAAAGGCCGATTAACAGCAAACATATTGAAGTGACAAGATTAACCTTCTTCAAGAGGGCAGGAGAGAATATTTTCTTTTGGAAATAAAGGATCGGCACAACATAGGCACCGTTAATGATGATATCGACGGCACATACTGTGAGGTAAATATATGTGATATCCATTGGGGCGAAGGCCGTCGTTGCAAAGAAGCTTGGGATCACGAGCAAAATAAAGACATAATCATATGGGTTTGATAACTGTATTAACCCGCCCAGCGTAAAATTAGCAAACAAGCTGCGTGGTTTTATTTTGTCTTTCAGCGCTTCTGCACCTTCGGTGTCTAGCTCACTTGCTGTTTTCAATCCCTTAAAACCCATATGAAATAGGAGCATTGCGGTGAATGCTTTTAAAAAAATAAAAATCATCCCAAAGCCAGCAGGTAATAAGGTGAGTGTTGAGAGCAAGATAAAGTATAGAACCAATCGCATAACGGCGTAACCACTCCAAAAAGCGACTACTGAGCGCCATCTGCCCTCAAAAGACAAGGTCATGCAGGTTAGCATGAAGGGACCGGGTTTAAGCATGAGTATGATGACGGCCATGGCGAAGGTTAAATATGATATGTCCATTTTGGTGTTACTCCTTTTTCATATAGACTGCATTTTGTTGCTGAGATGGGTCTAGCACGTTTGAAAACATTTCCGTAGAGACCATCGCGCCGCGAAAGAACATCGTAGAGAAAATATAAAGGCCGATCAGGATAAGCATGATGGAAGTATATTTTTTGATATTCTTTAATAAGTCAGGGCTCATAAATCTTTCTCGGAACTTCAAAATAGGGATGATGTAGAGCGCGTTGATAAGGACACCCATGCCAATCACAAGGAAGTTCAGAACAGTAATTTCAAGAAAAGTGAAGCTGGTTTTACCAAGGACCGCAGGAATAACAGTTAAGATGAATACATAGTCATAGGGGTTAGAGATTTGCAAGAAACCACCCATCATAAATGTATGCAGATAGTTCTTTTTTTCGATCTTCTTTTCTAAGATTTCAGATGACTCAACGTCCTGAGCGTAATGGCTTTCCAAGCCTTTAACGCCAAGAACGACAAACAAGACACTGGCAATAGCTTTCATGAACAAGAATATAATGCCATAGCCTTGAGGTAGGACGGATAGTGTCGTTAGAAAAAAATAATAGCTACAGGTATGGAGCGTTAAAAAGCCACCCCAAAAAGCAAGAATGGATCGCCACCGCCCTTCCATTGCAAGACTCATAGAAGTCAGCATGACAGCACCCGGCTTTAGCATCAAAATAAGGATGGCAAATAACAGGGTGGATAGGCCGGTGAGTTCCATAGAGGCTTATTATTCCATCGCTTTAATAATATCTTCGGTCATTTTCTTTGCATCGCCAAGAAGCATCATAGTGTTGTCTTGATAGAAAAGTGGATTGTCGATACCTGCATAACCAGAACCAAGAGAGCGCTTAACGAATAAAACTGTTTTGGCATTTTCAACGTCGAGAACAGGCATACCGTAGATCGGTGAGCTCGGGTCTTTCTTCGCCGCAGGGTTGGTGATGTCATTGGCGCCAACCACATAGACAACGTCTGTTTGAGAGAAGTCACGGTTGATGTCTTCTTGTTCAAAGACTTCGTCATACGGCACATTCGCTTCAGCAAGAAGAACATTCATATGGCCGGGCATACGTCCGGCTACAGGGTGAATGGCATATTTAACATCAACGCCTTCGGACTTAAGTAAGTCGGCCATTTCACGCAATGCGTGCTGAGCCTGTGCCACGGCCATACCATACCCAGGAACGATAATAACTTTCCCTGCGTTTTTAAGGATGTATGCGGCATCTTCTGCGGCGCCGAGTTTGGCGCTTCGGTCACCCATATCTGCAGCCGCGCCAGCCGCGGCGTCGTCACCGCCAAAACCGCCAAGGATTACGTTGAGCAAAGAGCGGTTCATACCTTTACACATGATATAGGAAAGAATAGCACCCGATGCACCAACAAGTGCGCCCGTAACAATCAAGAGAGGGTTTTGAAGCGTAAAGCCGATTCCTGCCGCGGCCCAACCTGAATAAGAGTTCAGCATAGACACGATCACTGGCATATCCGCGCCGCCAATCGGAACGATAAGAAGAACACCGAGGGCAAGAGCGGCGAGTACAATCAACCAGAAAATCAGCGGTGATTGCGTCATACAGAAAATACCGATCAGGACAATAGCGGCAACGCCAAGACCCATATTGATCTGGTGTTGCATAGGGTAGACGAGTGGTTTACCTGAGATTGTGCCTTGTAGTTTCCCCCATGCAATTAGGGACCCTGTAAAGGTAATCGCCCCAATCGCCGCGCCTAAGCCCATCTCAATAAGGCTTGATATTTTTAAAGCACCTGGTTCACCAATATTAAAAGCCGCAGGGTCATAAAAGGCCGCGCCAGCAACAAAGACTGCCGCTAAACCAACGAGAGAGTGGAATGCCGCCATAAGTTGTGGTAGGGCTGTCATCTCGATTTTCTTGGCGATCATCGCGCCAATCCCACCGCCGACGGCAACGCCTGCGATAATTGGAATATAGCTTGTGATAACGTCTGAGAATAGTGTTGTCGCAATAGCCAGCGCCATACCGACCATGCCGTACATGAGGCCTGAACGTGCTGTTTCAGGGTGCGAAAGACCGCGTAGTGCCATGATGAAGCAAACAGCGGCTATTAAATAGATAAGACCTGTAAATTCTTGCATAATTCTTCTTTCGCCTCTTCTTTATTGTTTCTTTTTAAACATGCTCAGCATGCGGCGGGTAATAATGAAACCGCCGAAAATGTTAATGGAGGCAAGAACAACGGCGATAAAGCCCATCATGCCAGAAACCCCGTTTAACGCACCACCAGCGGCCAAGATGGCCCCGACAATGATGACGGATGAGATCGCGTTTGTAATACCCATAAGCGGAGAGTGTAGGGCAGGGGTTACGCGCCATACTACATAATAGCCAACGAAGCAGGACAGAATGAAGATCGTTAGGGCTGTTACCAAAAAGCCGCCATGATCTGTGCCGGCGAGCAACGCCGCGTTCTCACGTGTTAAATGCTCAACCTGAGCCGCAAGCTCCAGAATTCTATCCGAAATAGCCTCTGCTTCGCGGACAACATTTTCGTTTGTATTTGCCATTATGCCGCCTCTTCTTTCTTATCTGTCTTCTTTTTTGTTTCCTTTGTGAAATTTGAGTGCACTGTCTTTCCTTTTTCGGTCAAGACAATCGCGCCTGTAATTTCATCTTCCAAATCAATGTTGAGCGCTTTTGCCTCGCTGTCGAAGAGATGCGTCACAAGGTTCAACAGGTTCTTGGCGTAGAGCGCTGAAGCATTACCTGCGACGCGGCTCGCCATGTTGGTATAGCCAACAATTTTGACGCCGTGCTTTTCAACGACTTTGTCTGGCTCGGATAGTGGGCAATTCCCGCCTTGTGCCGCCGCCAGATCAATGATGATCGAGCCGGGTTTCATTGTTTTAACCATGTCTTCACTGACCAATACAGGTGCAGGGCGACCAGGGATCAATGCTGTACAGATCACAACATCTTGCTTTTTAATTGTTTCAGCAATCAAAGCAGCCTGTTTCTTTTTATATTCATCCGACATTTCTTTGGCGTAGCCGCCTGATGTTTCTGCCGCTGCTGTTTCTTCATCTTCAACCATAACGAATGTGCCGCCAAGTGATTGAACCTGCTCTTTTGCCGCTGGGCGAACATCCGTAGCGGAGACGACAGCACCGAGACGTTTAGCTGTTGCAATAGCTTGTAGGCCTGCAACACCTGCGCCCATTACAAAAACTTTTGTCGGAGGCACTGTACCTGCCGCAGTCATCATCATTGGAAAGGCCGCGCCATATTCGCCCGCCGCATCAATAACAGCGCGATAACCTGCAAGGTTGGCCTGAGAGGATAAAACATCCATATTCTGGGCACGCGTGATACGCGGTACAAATTCTGTTGTGATGGCTGTGACTTTTGCGGCGTTATATCCTTTAAAGTCATCTTTATTACCGTAAGGGTTTAATGAGCCAATCAAAACAGCATCCTTTTTAGTCGCTGAAAGTGTCTCTGCATCAGGGCTTTGAACACATAAGATAATATCGGCATCCTTTACAGCGCTAGCGGTAGATGCCGCGATGCTGGCGCCTGCTTCTTTATAAGCGGCGTCAGTGAAGGACGATCCTAGGCCAGCCCCTTTTTCAACTGAAACGGTGAAGCCCATGCCAATATATTTCTTAACGGTGTCCGGCGACGCGGCAACGCGTTTTTCAAATTTGGCGGTTTCTTTTAAGACGGCGATTTTTAAACTCATGGTTTACCCTTTAATTTTTATCAGAATATGTGTCTAATAGGGTCAAAATAACATTTGACAACTCTAGTCCTAAGCATTTATAAGCGTAAATCAACAAAAATTAAAGAGCTATACCGAGATTATTATGAAAGTTGCTAATTCGTTAAAGACATTGAAGAAAAGATCAAGAACGTGCCGCGTAATCCGCCGCAAAGGCCGTGTATACGTGATTGACCCAGAAAACAAGCGTAACAAAGCACGTCAGGGTTAATCCTTGGCATAGGCCATTACGACTTCGTTTTTCGTGGGGAAAAATTCTCGTCTATAACCCATATTTTTATCGTGCAAAGTTTAAAAATGTTTGCTAAGACACATTAGCAAAGAGGATACACATGCTTTCAAAACTTTTAGGTATAATGTCCGCCGATATGGCGATTGATCTGGGAACAGCCAATACGTTGGTATATGTTCGAGATCAGGGCATTGTTTTGAATGAGCCCTCTGTTGTCGCGATTTCCTATGTAAACGGTAAGAAACAAGTTTTAGCCGTTGGTAATGACGCAAAGCGCATGCTGGGCCGTACGCCCGGCAACATTACCGCGATTCGCCCTTTGCGTGATGGTGTTATTGCTGACTTTGAAGTCACGGAAGCTATGATTAAGCACTTTATCCGTAAAGTGCATAACCGCCGCTCATTCGTATCGCCTGAAATGGTTATTTGTGTCCCATCAAGTTCTACGGCTGTTGAGCGCCGTGCTATTCAAGAATCAGCAGAAAGTGCTGGCGCACGCCGCGTTTACCTAATTGAAGAGCCAATGGCTGCCGCTATCGGCGCTGGCTTGCCTGTGACAGAGCCAACAGGCTCTATGGTTGTTGATATTGGTGGTGGGACAGCGGAAGTGGCCGTTATCTCTCTAGGCGGTATTGTATTTGCTAAATCAGTGCGTGTTGGCGGTGACAAGATGGATGAAGCGATTATCGCCTATATCCGCCGCGTTCATAATTTGCTTATTGGTGAAAGTACGGCAGAAAGAATCAAAAAAGAGATAGGATCTGCATGCCCGCCTGCTGATGGGAATGGTAAAACGGTTACGATTAAAGGTCGCGATCTTCTAAACGGGGTGCCAAAAGAAATTACGATTACGGAACGACAAATCGCTGAAAGTTTGGCTGAGCCTGTAGGGCATATTGTTGAAGGGGTGCGTGTTGCTCTTGAGCAAACAGCGCCTGAGCTCGCCGCGGATATCGTGGAAAAAGGTATCGTGTTAACAGGTGGTGGTGCGCTTCTATCTAATCTGGATTTTGTATTGCGCCATGCAACAGGTTTGCCTGTAACAATTGCGGATGACCCACTGAAATGTGTGGCTCTGGGCACGGGGCAAGCGCTGGAAGAGAAAAATATCCTTGAAATGGCGCAAGCGATCTAGTCCAATTTGATTGGCCGCGCACTTATTTTTCTTTTTAAATAAAAACGTCATATTCTTTTTGCGTATTTTTAATAAATTATTATAAATATGTGGGATTTTATGGAAGTTTCATTGTTTTTACAGCTTTGTATGCGTAAAATAGAGTGTGTAAGGTAATTATTCGGGTAACATGCAAGTAAGACGTAGGAAATTAAGGAAGTCTTTTGCCAGATCTATTGGCATGTCCACCATCCAAAATCAAATTGGTATGGCTATTTTTCTGATTTTTGCTTTTGTTATTCTCAGCGCCTCTATAATTTCCAAAGACTTTTCAAATTTTATTCGTAGTTCTGCCATGTCTGTATTTATGCCAGTGGCGGAGTTTGTTGCTTCCCCTGTTTATGCTGTGCGAGACGGTTTTGATGCTGTGACGGATTTGAGTACGCTACGGGCGGAGAATGTTGCCCTTAAGGCGGAAAATGAAAAGCTCCAGAAATGGTATTGGGCGGCGCAGTCTTTGGAAAAAGAAAATACGCGTTTTGAGCGCATGCTCAATGTGATCCAAACAAATATCATGGAAAACTATGACATTGTTACGGCGCAGGTTTTGGCTGATACATCGAACGAATTCGTAAAAAGCTATATGCTTTCTGTTGGCGCAAGTGATGGTGTTGAAGAAGGAATGGCAGTCCTTAGCGGTGCGCACCTCATTGGCCGTATCATTGAGGTAAATGAGCACACATCGCGTATCATGCTGGTAACGGATATTAGTGCCAAAATTCCTGTGCTTATCGAAGGCGGGGAAGAAGACATTCGCGCGATTATGGCGGGGCAAAACAATGATAAGCCGGAACTTCTATATTTACCCAATGATATGGTGTTCGAAGATGGTGTCTCTGTTGTGACGTCTGGGCATGGCGGTTTACTTCCTGCTGGACTGCAAGTTGGTATGACTAAACAGACAAGAAATGGTGAGGCATTGCTAGTTGATTTAGGGGAAACTCCTTCGTCGGCGCATATGGTTCATATTCTTAAAGCTAAAAATAAGTAATTCAGACATGCTTTTTCACCCGGGCGATGAGATTGGTGCTATCCTCGATAAGCTCAGATATTTTGTTAAGCGCGCTGTTCCTCATCTATTTTTGTTTCTGCTATTTGTTTTCCAGTTTTTACCCTTTGAATCGCTGACGGGCTCGGTTGGTATACGTTTCTTGCTAATGGGCATTTTCTTTTGGTCTTTATTCCGCCCAACACTTTTGCCGCTTTATGTAGTGTTTATATATGGATTAGCTACGGATGTGCTTTACGGGTATGCAATAGGCCTCTATGCGGTTATTTATACTTTAATATGCTTTTTTATTCGTTATTACCGCCAGCGTTTGTCTAGCCAGTCTTTTTGGCTTTTATGGGCAATGTTTGGCTTGATCCTGACATTTCTAATGGGGGTGGATTTGCTTTATTCGCAAGTCTTTATGGGGGGCCATTTCCCATTATTTCAAGCGCTGGGTAAAGTTGTCCTATCGGCTCTTGTCTTTCCCTTTGTAAATATGCTCTTATTCTATCAGAATCTGTGGCTATCCAAAAAATAAGCGGCGCCTGATTTAGGTAGCACTTAATAAAGAGATTTAGGAAATTGGAAAAAGATATTGATAAATATAAAGTTTTCACGCGACGATCATTCTTGATTGGGGCAGGGCAACTGGCGATTACAGCAGGTTTAACGGCGCGGCTGGGCTATTTGCAATTGGCGGAGGGAGAGCGATATAAGACGCTCGCGGATAAAAACCGTATTGATATGCGCTTGATTACTCCCTCGCGCGGTTTGATATATGATCGAAGTGGTAAAATTCTCGCTGGGAATGAACAGAGTTNTCGCCTGCTGATTACACCTGAGCAGGCGGGTGATATAGATGCTTTGATCAAGGATTTGGAGCGTTATGTTGAAATCACTAAATTTGAGATTGAAGATTTTAAAGAAAGAAGCAAAGGCTTACCCAAATTTGTCTCGGTGGAGCTGAAGAGCAATCTTAGCTGGGATGAAGTATCAAAAATTGAAGTCCATGCGGCGTCATTGCCAGGGGCTAAAATTGAGATGGGAGAGCAACGTTTCTATCCAAAAAGCGAAGCGAATGCTCATATTGTTGGCTATGTCGGTGCCATTAGCAAAACAGATATCAAGAAAGATGACAGCCTGCAAAGGCTCCCTAATTTGCGCATAGGTAAAACGGGTATTGAAAAAGAATATGAACCTTATTTGAGAGGGCGTGCTGGTAGCCGTAAGATGGAAGTGAATGTTGCAGGACGCGAGGTGCGAGAGCTTGAAAAAACGCGCAGCAAGCGTGGTGACCCTGTGGTCTTAAGCTTGGACACGGAATTGCAAGAATATGTGTATAAACAGCTCTCCAAGCATAAGAGTGCTTCGGCTGTTGTAATGGATTGTAAGACCGGTGCTGTTTATGCCGCGGCATCTTTTCCGGGCTTTGATCCGAACCTTTTCGTAAAAGGTCTTTCGCCGGAGAAATGGCAGGAGCTTTTGTCAAATCAGACATATCCGCTGACGAATAAAGCGATATCAGGACAATATTCTCCCGGATCAACATTTAAGATGGTGACGGCGCTTGCGGCACTGGAGCATGGCTATACAGATTACAACAAGACGGTGAATTGCCCTGGGCATTATGACCTTGGGGGAGATCGTTTCCATTGTTGGAAACGCGGCGGCCATGGGAAAATGAACCTTGTACAAGCGCTTGAGCAATCATGTGATACGTATTTCTATGAAATTGCTGTTGATATGGGGATTGATAAAATCGCCGATATGGCTCGCCGTCTTGGCCTTGGTGTTAAGCTGGACTTTGACCTGAAGGAAGAGAGAGAAGGGCTCATTCCTAGTGAACGTTGGAAGCTTGGGCATATCGGTACGCGCTGGCAAAAAGGGGATACGGTTGTTGCGGCCATTGGGCAGGGCTATATCCAAACAACCCCGTTACAATTAGCTGTTATGGAAGCGCGGCTCGTTAATGGTGGCTATGACGTGAAACCATGGGTTGCGGATAAGGTTGGTATGTTTGATCGTCACCCCTCAAGCTGGCCTAAAATGGATGTATCGCAAAAGCATTTAAAATATGTGCTTGAGGGAATGAACCGCGTTGTAAACAATCCTAAAGGTACAGCGTACGGATCGAAAATATGGGACGATAAATACAGTTTCGGTGGGAAAACAGGAACAGCACAGGTCCGCCGTATCACGACAGCTCAGAGACAGGCTGGTGTCAGGCAAGAAGACTTGCCTTGGAGGCATCGTCACCATGCATTGTTTGTCGGTTTCGCTCCTGTTGATAATCCGCGTTATGTCTGTGCCACAGTCATTGAGCATGGTATTGGTGGTTCCTCAACGGCAGCACCTTTAACTAGAGATATTTTGCTTAAAGCGCAAAAACTGAAAATCGCTGAGAATAAAATTTTTAATCCTTTCGCTGAAAAAGCCAAAGTAGATCAAAAGAAAGCCTAATTGTCATGAATATGAGTTTATCTAGCAGGCAAGAAAATATGGGATTGTGGGATAAGATCACACAACTCAATCTTGGACTTATTTTCCTGATATGCCTGACGGCTAGTATTGGCTTTCTAGCTCTTTATTCAGCGGCAGGAGGGAGTATGTCACCTTGGGCATCAAAGCAGATGGCGCGTTTTGCTGTCGGTTTTGTGATGATGATTGTGATTGCTTTGATTGATATTCGCTGGTGGCAACGGCTTTCTTATTATGCTTATGCTGGGGGCCTTGTTTTGCTGGTTATTGTGGAAGTAATGGGGGCTGTCGGTATGGGGGCGCAGCGCTGGATTAATCTGGGGTTTATACAGCTTCAGCCGTCAGAGCTTATGAAAATCGCGACGATCATGATGTTGGCACAGTATTTTCACGCGAAGACATTGGAGGATATTCGTAATGTGAAGAATCTGATCTGGCCGACATTGATTGTCTTAATGCCTGTTGGCCTTGTTATGCTTCAGCCTGACCTCGGGACATCCTTGATGATTATGATGGGGGCGGGGGCTATCTATTTTATGGCAGGTGTGTCTCTTTGGCTATTCGCTATCGTTATAGGTCTGGGGTTGGCGTTCATTCCTATCGCATGGTTCTTCTTGCTTCATGACTATCAAAAGCAACGCGTTTTGACGTTCCTTGATCCTGAGCGCGACCCTTTGGGCGCAGGGTATCATATTACTCAGTCAAAGATTGCTTTAGGCTCAGGCGGGTTTGACGGTAAGGGCTTCTTGAACGGCTCGCAAAGTAGGTTAAATTTCTTGCCGGAAAAGCAAACAGATTTCATTTTCACACTTTGGGCAGAAGAATGGGGCTTTATCGGTAGCGTCTTTATTCTGCTGTTAATGATGTTGATCTGCGGCTATGGATTCTTTATTGCTATGCGGTGCCGTTCAGGCTTTGCACGCCTGATGGCGATGGGGCTTTCAGTGAATTTTTCACTCTATGTTTTTATTAATATTGCCATGATTATGGGGGTTATTCCCGTCGTGGGCGTGCCATTACCGCTTGTTTCATATGGCGGTACAGCGATGCTTGCCGCACTGGCGAGTTTTGGGCTGATCATGTCAGCCAATATTCATCGCAGTACAAAGTTACCGCGTTATCCTTAAAAGAAATTATTGCGGTGTAAATTGTCTTTGGTCTTTGCGAATAGCTTCGAAATTCCATTGAGGCTCAACATATTTCAGGTCATTCCCGAATAAGCGCTTAGCAGAAGATATAGCGACATCAGAGGATTCGCCATTGGAGGGAATGCTGATAGTAATATCCCCTGAGTAACTTTCTTGCAATAGACATCTATCCCGTCCCAAGTCATCACAGATCGCTTTGGCAACGTCAGAAGGGTCTCTTTCTACGCCATCTTTAAATGCCAGAATGAGTTCAATACGATCTTCTTGAATTGTGCCAGTAAGCGGCGCAATCTTTATCTCATTATTTGTTTCTGTAGCTGAAGGTTGTGCGGTATTTGGTTCTTCTTGCTGTTGACCAGGGTATTTAACCGGGAGGTCGTTTACTTGGTCACAGGCGGCGAGTAGTAGTGTTGATGCGATAATGGATAGGCGTAAATTCATAATAAATCTCTTTTTTTGTTTCTTGTCATAAACATCTAATGTTTCTGCGTTAAAATGCAAGAAAAAAACAATTCCTTTTTTAAGTATTTTTAGTTTCCTTGACTTTTTCATAACGCATTTGTCATAGTCTAAGGCATGCTTATTAGAAAATTTGAAGAAAACGATATACAGCGCCTGATTTGTTGGGCTGGTGAAAATCAACACCTTGTTGAGAATATGGCCGCAACCATGGGGGATGGGGATTACTTGTCACAGGCAAAGCGTTTGCTTGAAAAGTTTGAACAAAGCGCAAAGCCTTTATCTGAGGATGAAGGACAAGCACAGGTGGATAGAGTGGTGTACCTCGCCTTGTACCGCGATAAAGTGCCTGCTGGTCAAGTTCACCGCCAAGGCCCGTTGGGTATCGCAACGGTTAAATTTATACGTGACGGAAATGGTGAGCAGTCCCATATCTCATATGTTTTTGAAGAAGACAGCAATACGCCTGAGAACCGTGAAACGGTTACCAACCAATCTTTCGAAAGCTATACAGAATCTGTTGTTAAGCGGGTTTTAGCTCTTTAAAGAAGGCTCTAGGCAGCAACTTCGTTGTACTCAACATTCTTTTCTCTAAGAAGCTCTTGGAGTTCGCCGCTTTCATACATCTCGCGGATGATGTCACAGCCGCCAATAAACTCATTTTTAACGAAAAGCTGAGGGATTGTTGGCCAGTTATTATAATCCTTAATACCTTGACGAATTTCATTATCAGCCAAAACATCAACGGATTTAAACTCAACACCAAGAATGGATAAAATTTGTACAACAGCGGCAGAAAAACCACATTGCGGAAATACTGGTGTGCCTTTCATGTAAAGCACAACATCATTTTCTGTAAGGTCTCTTTTGATTCTATCAAAAACTACACTCGCCATATCCCTAACTCCTTTTTATTTATTATTATTATAGGTTTTTATATTTTTATTATTACCCTTATATCATTTTGGGAGGGAGGTATGCAACATTAGCGCGTGTAATTCTCCGCCCATTTTATCGCCAAGAGTTTTATAGACCATTTGATGTTGTTGAACACGGCTTTTACCTTCAAAAGAAGGGCTTGATATATAAGCAGCGTAATGATCGCCATCGCCGCGCAAATCTTCGATACGGATTTCTGCGTCTGGTAGACCGGCCTTTATCATGGCTTCTATGTCGTCTGCATTCATCGGCATAAATTTATCTCCTTATTTCACTTTATTCATATAATCTGGCAACCAGTTTTGGTGGATGCTTTGTAGCTCAGAAACTTGAATAGCTTTATTAGGCAATGTTAGTGCCGTGCCTTTGGTTTTTCCAAGGATCGTGCCTTCGATTTTGCTAGGCTGTGCCGTCGTAATGACATAGCGCGCCTGATCTTCACCAAAGAGTAAGGCGGCGCTTTCAGCTAAATCAAGCTCAGCGCCTATGCCAGAGGCAATCGCCATATCGGCGAGGGCGCAGAGCAAGCCACCATCCGAGATATCATGACAAGCGGTGATAAGGCCTTGGTCAATAAGCGAGCGAATATATTCACCGTTCTGTCTCTCAGTTTCTAAATCAACATGTGGCGCCGAGCCTTTTTCTTCGCCAAAGACTTCACGTAAATAGAGTGACTGTCCAAGATGTGTGCCGTCAGCGCCAATGAGCATGATTGTTTCGTCTTCGGCTTGGAAAGCAAGTGGCATTGCTTTGGTAATGTCTTCGATTATGCCAACGCCGCCAATCACAGGTGTTGGCAAGATAGCTTGACCGTTTGTTTCGTTATACAGCGAAACATTTCCAGAGATCACAGGATAATCAAGCGCCGTACAAGCTTCGCCCATCCCTTTAAGCGCGCCAACAAACTGGCCCATAATTTCAGGCTTCTCAGGGTTGCCGAAATTAAGGTTGTTTGTCACAGCGAGAGGCGTTGCACCGCTGGCACATAAATTGCGATAGCTTTCGGCTACGATTTGCTTGCCGCCTTCATAAGGATCGGCGAAGCAATAGCGCGGCGTGCAATCGGAAGATGTTGCGAGCGCTTTGTTTTTACCCGCGCAAGGAACGCGCACGATAGCGGCGTCTGATTGTTCTGACATGTATTTGGTTTCACCGCGCACAAGGCTATCATATTGCTCCCAAATCCAGCGTTTGGAGACCATATCAGGGCAGTCCATGACTTTCTTTAATGCCTCAAAAGCACCGCCTTCTGGAAGAGGGTAATCATCTGCATTAATAGCATCTCTTTTCGGTGTCTCCACATGTGGGCGGTCATATTTGGGGGCTTTGTCAACCAGTGGCGGTACAGGGATATCACACCATGTCTTGCCATACATGTTCAGCTTTAAGCGCTGTGTGTCGTTAGTTGAGCCGATAATCGCAAAGTCCAAATCCCATTTATCAAAGACGGCTTTTGCTTTTTCTTCTGAACCAGGTTTTAGGATCATCAGCATACGCTCTTGGCTTTCCGAGAGCATAAGTTCATACGGGCTCATCTGTTCTTCGCGCTGTGGCACTTGATCAAGATCGAGTGTTACACCAATGCCGCCTTTATCTGCAATCTCCACCGATGAAGAAGTCAGGCCCGCCGCGCCCATATCTTGGATGGAGACAATAGCGTCTTGTTGCATAAGCTCCAGACAGGCTTCCAGAAGAAGTTTTTCGGTGAAGGGGTCGCCGACTTGAACTGTTGGGCGTTTTTCTTCTGAGGCATCATCAAATTCTGTCGAGGCCATTGTCGCGCCGTGGATGCCGTCGCGCCCTGTCTTGGCGCCGACATAAACCACAGGCATGTCAGGCTGAGCGCCAGTGGAATAGAAAATCTTGTCCTGATCGGCAAGGCCGATACACATGGCATTCACAAGCGGGTTTCCGTTATAGCTGGGGTGAAAATTCGTCTCACCCGCCACTGTTGGTACGCCCATGCAGTTACCATAGTCGCCAATGCCTTTAACCACACCCTTAACAATACGGCGTGTCTTTGGGTGCTTCGGGTCACCAAAGCGAAGGGCGTTAAGATTGGCAATGGGACGTGCACCCATCGTAAAGATATCACGCATAATGCCACCAACACCTGTAGCCGCGCCGTTATAGGGTTCAATATATGATGGGTGGTTATGGCTCTCCATCTTAAAAATCAGCGCCTGATTGTCACCGATATCAATGACGCCTGCATTCTCCCCTGGTCCTTGAATAACCCAAGGTGCTTTTGTCGGGAGTTTCGCAAGGTGAATGCGGGATGATTTATATGAGCAGTGTTCCGACCACATCACGGAGAAAATACCCAACTCCGTCAGGGTCGGCTCTCGGCCCAGGATGTCAAGGATCCGCCGGTACTCGTCGACGGTCAGGCCGTGCACTGCGATCGTTGCCTG
>PALX01000030.1 GCA_002710775.1 Micavibrio sp.
ACAACATCAACATGGAAGTTGAGCTTATTGCTCCAATCGCGATGGACGAAGGTCTACGCTTTGCGATCCGTGAAGGTGGCCGTACTGTTGGTGCCGGTGTCGTTGAAAAAATTATCGAATAGTTGATAATTACACCATTTAAAGAATTTAAAGTCCGCTCTTTGTAGCGGGCTTTTTTTATCGGTATTTACAACATGTTTTCTTTCCTCTAGGTTTATTATGTCTAATAGGGAAAGATAAGTATATGAACGACAATTTCGGAACGGTATATAAAGCGGTTGAAACAGGTTTTAGGCGTAAAATTCTTAAGCCAACTACTGAACATTTTTCTGAGGCCAGAATTGACCGTGGTACACCAGAAAGTGTTAAGGAGGGTTTTGATCGTGCTCTAAATATCTTTGAGGGGCCAGGCTACTTAAATGAGGAGCAAAAGGCGTGGGTGGCTTTAGGCCTTATGTTTTATTATTTAGAAGATTCTATATCTTATCCAAGTGGCGCGGTAGACGGTTTTGCCTTGGCGGCTTTCGAAATGGATCAGGAAGATGAAACCACGGCTGAACTTACAGAAAAGTACAAATTAATCGAAGCGATTCCTTGTCGTATCAAAGAGCTGAGTGAGCGTTTTCAAACTGAACATAAGTTAAGTGACAAGCTATCAGAATGGATGGCACGTGGTTATGTTTACGGCGTTGCCTACAGAGCGCTCAGAAGAATTGATGAAATAAAAGAGAGCGAAGAGCGGCCTTACATGAAGGTAGAGCCAGACACTAAACGACGTAGTCTGAATTTATCGCTGCGTAGCATATAAAGTCATATATATGCGATCTTATGTTTTTATCCGCGGAATATTGGCGTTGGATAGGGGGAAGTTTTTGCTATTTCTGTTAGGCTTATATTAAACTGGATAGGTGAGAAGTAACGAATAGGGCGTGTGTATGTTTTCTGCTGATTTAACGGAACAGCAAATTGCAAAAATAAAACGTGAGATGTTGATGCCGATGACACCCGTACGCACAGATGCGGCGCTCCTATTTGGGTCTGGGACTCAAAGCGGCTTTGTGGCGCTTCAAGCCCTTGAAACATTTAATGAACTTGGTTATTTCCCTAAAAAAATTATTGTAAGTGGTGGTCCTTTCAGGCCAATTCGTAAAGATTTGCTAACAGAACTACCAAAAGATTTACACCCGAAGCCTCATGAAACAGAAGCATCCTATATGAAGCGTATTCTTGTGCGCGGCGGGGTGCCTGCCAACAGTATTACAGTGGACGAAGCATCAACTAATACACAAGATAATGTTGAAAATGCTGTATCTATGGGGTTGGTAGATGGTGTAAGGACAGTCACCTTCTTTGCCATGAAACATATGCAAAAACGCGCGTTAAAGACATTCAGGCTTCGTGTCCCACACGCCAAGCATATCGGGGTTTGTGTTATTGGGGCGCATGCTCATGGTATTGAAGATGATAGCTGGCACAATGCCGGATGCGATTATACCCGCATTAAGATACATGAAGAGGCGTGGAAGATTGGTCTTGTACCGCATCCGCCTGTTGCCCAATTGGACGATGATTACCGTGATTATTTTGAGCGTGGCTGGATTACTTCTATTGATTGGGCACGTGAAGAAAGCTATGTACATGGTCTTTCAGAGCAAAGACCTCAATTGGACGTTAAGCACGAAAGAAGAGAAATAGTTAAACCTAGACGCCGCGCGCTCGGATAATTTATTTTTTGACTTATTTTAATGTGTGAAATGCGCTTGTTTCTTGCAAGCAGTGTTTTTTTGAGGTATCACTACTTTTCTACCGATTTTAGGGGTATAGCTCAGTTGGTAGAGCACCGGTCTCCAAAACNGGNTGTCGNGGGTTCGAGTCCCTCTGCCCCTGCCATTTCCAAAAAGATATATTGAGCGCTACAGCTAATGCCGAGAATGGTGGGTGCAAACCCNCGTTTTTATAAAGATAAGCACAACAAGGTTGTGCGGGTTCGAGTCCCTCTGCCCCTGCCATTTCCAAAAAAATATATTGAGCGCTATAGGTAATGCCGAGAATGGTGGGTGCAAACCCTCGTTTTTATAAAGATAAGCACAACAAGGTTGTGCGTTTTTGTTTCACCTCGCTATTTCATTTTTGTTAAACGGATATTATTTATACGCAAAAAGGTCCTTGCAAATTTAGAGGCGCACTGCTATGAACTGTTATATTATAACAGTTTGAATTTAGCGAGGATCGCTCATGGTAAAAAAGATAAAAAACAAGCTTCCCGTCACTGTGCTCTCAGGTTTCCTTGGGGCAGGCAAAACGACTCTTCTCAATCACGTTTTGAACAATAGAATTGGCAAGAAAGTGGCTGTGATTGTTAATGACATGAGCGAAGTTAATATTGATGCGGATTTGATAGAGAACGGCGGGGCTGATTTATCGCGAACGGAAGAAAAACTGGTTGAAATGAGCAATGGCTGTATTTGTTGTACCCTGCGTGAAGATTTACTGGAACAGGTTGAGGCTCTCGCATTGGAAGGTAAATATGAGTACCTGCTTATTGAAAGTACGGGTATCTCTGAGCCATTGCCGGTTGCCGCGACTTTTGACTTTCGTGATGAAAACGGAAAGAGCCTGTCTGATGTCGCACGGCTGGATACGATGGTTACAGTCGTCGATGCCGCCAATCTGATCAAAAACTATAGTTCAACAGATTTCCTGAAAGATGGCGATGAAAGTTTGGGTGAAGATGATGAGCGTAGTTTAGTGGATTTATTGGTAGACCAAATTGAATTTGCCAATGTGATTATTCTAAACAAGATTGATCTGGTTTCTGATAAAGAACGTAAAATCGTGCATGCTTTAATTCGGAGTCTGAACGGGCGCGCTGAAATTATTGAGACAACACAAGGGCAGGTGGACATAGACTGTATTATGGATACAGGGCTTTTCCATTTTGAAGAAGCGCAGGAACATCCCCTTTGGGCACAGGAATTATATAATTTCAAAGACCATGTCCCTGAAACCGAGGAATACGGCATTGTTAGTTTTGTATATAGAGAGCGAGCACCATTCAATCCTGAAAAATTGTACCGATTTTTTAATGAGCAATGGCCGGGTGTCGTTCGTGCTAAAGGATTCTTCTGGCTTGCTACGCGGCCTGATTATGTTGGTGAAGTCTCGCAAGCCGGAGCGTTTGTCAGGCATAACGGGATGGGCAGATGGTGGGCGGCTGTCCCGCAAAACCGCTGGCCAGATACAGATGAGTTCGAAGAGCTTCTAAAAGATAAGTGGAGCACTCAATATGGTGACCGGAGACAGGAAATCGTTTTTATCGGTTTAAAAGGCGAAATGAATGAAGAAGCTCTGCGTGCGCGTTTGGATGATTGTCTTGTTAAAGATTATCTGAGTGCCCCTGATTTCTGGCAACAAATCAAAGATCCTTTCCCTGAATGGTTCAAGCAAGCCGCATAAATATAGTTTGGGTGAAGATGATGGAAAAAGTTAGGCATTTGAATGTGTGGCCCAGTTTTAATATGGCATCCATTAAGACCAAAGGGGTCGCTTTAATTATTGAGCATGCGCCGTGCTGTATTTTGTCTGTGGCGGCGGGATTTATTGGTGTCTCCAGCCTTAATCACAACCCTGTGCTTGAACTTGGTTTTGCCGTGGGTGGTGCGATTACGGGTGAGTATCTGGGGCATAAGTACTTCTTCAAAAACTGTCAGCATGATTCAGATAAGATGTCTGTTATCAAGCGCTATGGTGTTGCTCTGTCCTTTGGCCTTTTGACATGGGGAGCGCACCAGATCATTTTTCATGACCATGGCCATCACCACGGCCATAGTCACTATGAGGAAACGGAACAACAAATGCCTGCTTGTAACGGGCGAGATCAATATCTTGTTTATTTGGGTGAAGGCGCGGATGAGGCCAAGAAAGCCCATGGACACAGTCATGGACCTGTTTGTGCATTTCGCTAGAGTGGATAGCGCTTTTCTCTGCCCTTGAAAACGTAACAGTATAACACTACTCTTTTCAGAGTGATTGAATATCAAGACCAAAATGCCTCTTATTCAAGAAAGGAAAAATGATGAAAAAAATAGACTTTAGATCTCTTGGTTTGTTTGTAACGGCTCTGAGTGTTTCCCAGGCTGTTCATATTGACAAAGCCCAAGCTATGACGATGGAAATGAACGCGTTAAAAACCTCTCTATGCTCAACGACGGTACATGGTGGCGGCTGTGCTTGTGCATCCTGCATGCAGTCTGTAGAAAGAGCGCTTGAGAATAATTGAAAGAATAGCTGGGGTGTTAACTCTATACTCTTGATAATGTGACAGCCCAACATTACATCACATACATCATTTTTCATTTCTATGAGGTGTGATGGAAAATATGAAATAAAGACCCCGCTTAATAAAGGATATCCTCAATGTCATCAGTGTTCTTAGATGCTAAAAATATTAAGGTGCAATTGGACCACTCAAAAACATTAACGTTCCCTGATGTGACTATTCATCATGGCGATGCCGTACTTTTGCTTGGGCGTTCGGGGTCGGGAAAAACAACTTTGCTTTCTGTGCTGGCGGGGTTACTTCGGCCTAGCGTAGGCAGTATGACTATTGATGGCCAGAGTTTATACGCTATGTCGTCTGCCGCTCGCGACCATGTCAGAGGACAGAATTTTGGGTTTGTTTTCCAGACGTTGCATTTACTACCGTCACTGACATTGGCCCAGAATATCGGACTAGCCGCAGATATGGCGCAGGTTACGCCAGAGGCAGGGCGGCTGGATTATTTATTAGAGACATTGGGGCTTAAAGATAAAGCGCATCGCAAACCCGATGCGTTAAGTCAGGGCGAACAGCAAAGAGCGGCGATTGCGCGCGCCGTGTTGCTCCGCCCTAAAATAATTATTGCGGACGAACCGACATCCGCTCTGGATGATGATAATGCGCAGGCTGTTATGAAATTGCTGAAAGATCAGGCAAAGGATACAGGGGCCGCGCTTTTAATCGCTACACATGATGATCGTATCCGTCCACATTTTAAAACCATCATTAACCTTGAAAATCTTATGCGGGACAAAGTCTCTGAGGAGGTTGCATGAATGCCTTAACACTTGCCATAGCTTCCATCCGATCACGCGCCATGCATGCTACGCTATGTATGGCGGCAGTAGCGGCAGGCATTGCTCTTTTATGTGCTGTTTTTTTGTTTTCTGAGAGTGTTTCGTCGGGGTTTGCCCGTAATGCCAAAGGTATTGATATTATTGTCGGGACAAAGGGGAGTCCTTTACAATTAGTTTTATCGTCTGTTTATCATGCCGATGTGCCGGCAGGGAATATTGATGAGCACGATTTGGAACATCTGAAACATATGCCGCAAATTCGTAGCGCTATACCGTTGGCGCTTGGCGACAATTATAAGGGGTTTAGAATGGTCGGCACAACGCCGGATTATCTTGACCTGTATAAGGCGACATTTGCAAAGGGAAAAGTTTTTGCGGCCCCTTTTGAAACCGTGGCTGGTGCGGATACGGGATTATCTGTCGGGGACAAGATTGCCGTTACACACGGATTTTCAGCAGATGGTGATGATGTTCATGATGACCATTTATACACGATTACGGGTGTTCTAAACCCGACAGGGACGGTGTTGGATAAGTTGTTAACAAGCCGGGTTGAGAGTGTTCAGCAGCTCCATGCAGGACATGAACACCACCACGACCATGATGAAGAAGATGAAGATTATGAGGAGGACGAGGTTGATCATGAACATGAAGCAGATCGGCATGAAGAAAGTCATGAACATGATGAACATCACCATGATGAAAACGGGTCAGCGTTTACGCATCAAATTACTGCCGTTATTTTAAAGGTTCGTAGCCCGGTAGACCTGATGAACTTGCCGCGCAAGATTAATGAATCATCTGAATTGATGGCGGCAGTGCCTTCTTATGAAATGGCGCGGTTCACCAAAAGTCTTGGCATTGGTCGCCAGTTAATTGTTGTTCTGGCGACGGGCTTTGTTGTGCTCTCTGCGCTGATGTTATGGGCGACTTTATCTTCAGGCCTTGCTTTACGGCGCTATGATCTGGCCGTTTTACGTGTGCTGGGCGCATCGCCGCGCCGTCTGGCGGCAACGGTGATCGCCGAAGCGTTATTGATTAGCGGGTGCGGCGCACTGATAGGTGTTGTTTTGGGACACGGTATTGCATATATGGCAGTATCGTCTATTGAAGGTCTGCGCGGTTTAGTTTTGCCCTCCGTATTGCTTATGCCGCGTATGATGGATATTGGCTTTATACTGCTCGTCCTGATTGCGGGGCTCGGTGCTGCCATGGTTCCTTCATTTAACGCAGCACGTACGGATATTGCCAAATTGCTAGCAAGAGGCAGAACATAAGGGCAGAACATAAGGATTGTGTAATATGAGGCTATGGATTGCGTTTATCGCATATATAATTTTGGTAGCGCCTGCTTATGCTTTTACGGAAGAGCAGTTTACCGGAGAAGAAACATTCACTTTTTTAAATGTCGAGAATTATATCAAAGATTACGTGGATGTCCCTGAAGGCGGCACGGACTGGAAAATTTTTGCTACCACCAAAGAAATCGAGACTTACACAAAAACAAAAGACGGCTATGATAATCATTACAGCAAGCCTGAGTTCCAGCCGGAAGTGCAAGCGCTCGATGGCAAAAAGATAAAAATCAAAGGCTATATGTTTCCCTTAGACGGTGCAGAAGCACAGAAAAGCTTTTTGTTCGGGCCTTTCCCGTTAACTTGCCCGTTTCAATATCATGTCGGCCCACCTTTGGTGATTGAAGTCCATGCGCAAAAGCATCCTGTCATCTTTGATTATGAACCTGTTACGATTATTGGTACACTTGAGCTTGTCCCTGACGATCCGCAATATAGCGTGTTTTATCGCCTTAAAGATGCAGAACAGGTGAAATGATTTATTTTCGCTATCGTAGGTAAAAAATGCTATAGAGTAGAAATAGGATATGGCAACCAGATAGAACAAAATTTTGGAATTATGAAACAAAGCGATGTTAAAAAGCTGACGGAAGCACTAGAGAGTTTTTGTAAGGATCATGGTGCCAGATTTACCCCGCCGCGCCGTATTACGCTGGAAATTATTGCAAATAGCAAACGGCCTATTGGCGCCTATGATGTGATTGAGGAGATGGGGAGAATCACGGATAAGCCAAAACCTACGACTGTCTACCGTGCTTTGGAATTCCTGCAGGCTCATGGTTTTATTCACAAAATCGAGAGCTTAAGTGCTTTCACAGCCTGCCATGCGGGCCATAGCCATGAAGGATCTCAGTTCATTGTCTGTAATGGTTGCGGTACTGTTGAAGAAGTACATGTATGCCATTTGCCGCAGGCTTTACAAAAGAAGGTTGAAGAGACGGGCTTCAAAATGGCGCATTGGAATACAGAAATTCATGGCACTTGTTTGCGCTGTCAGAGGGCATAAGCGCTATCTGCTAATCTCGATGATTTTATCACGGCTGGTTAAGCCATGAGTAATAGTCAGGGCTGATTTTGGGACTCCTAATGCTTTGGAAAGCAGAGCGATCACCGCCTTATTGGCTTTGCCGTCTTCGGGGACAACTGTGACATAGACTTTATATAAAGTGCCGCCACCCTCGGTTATTTCTTTTTTTATTCGTGCCGATTTTGCTTTGGGTGTCACGCGGACATGCAGGCGGGAAGGTGAGGCTTTGTAGTCAAAAAGGTCGAGCATTTATGGTATATAATCCTGTTTTATATTCTTTGTAAGCTGAATAGATATACCAGCGGTATGCTGTGCAATGATGTGTTCTTCATTGGTCGGGATAACCAGACACTCTATCTTACTTTTATCTGTTGTAATTCTGGCTGCGTTTTGTTGGTTGGCGGTATTGTCGATTTCAACGCCCATCCAGTTTAAGGATTGGATGATTTTTTCACGAATGGCGGGCTGGTTTTCGCCGATGCCAGCGGTGAAGACAAGCGTGTCCAGCCCTTGCAGTTCAGCAATTAGCTGACCGACCATACGGGTAATATAATGACAGAACAGCGCGGTAGCTTCTTGCGCATTCACATCGCTACTTGCACCGAGCTCACGCATATCGGCGCTAAGACCAGAGACGCCAAGAAGGCCTGATTTTTGATATAGCAAATCTGTAACTTGTGCCGTGCTCATGTTTTCTTGTGCCAATAAATGTAAGACAAGGCCGGGGTCAATCGTGCCACACCGTGTTGCCATCATCAGGCCGTCCAAGGCTGTAAAACCCATAGAGGATGAAACGCTCTTTAACCCTTCCATAGCACAAGCGCTGGCACCACTGCCAAGGTGGAGAACAATGACTTTGCCGCTGGCTTTATCGCTATGCTTAGGGAGTTGCTCAGCGATATATTCGTAGGACAGGCCGTGGAAGCCGTAGCGTATCATGCCTTTTTCTGTCAATGCTCGCGGGATGGCGTATAGCTGATTAAGCTTAGGCTGATCTCGGTGGAAGGCGGTATCAAAGCAGGCGATTTGAGGCATGTCCGGCCATTTCTCGCGGATGAGGTAGACGGCTTTTAGGTTGAAAGGTTGATGCATGGGCGCGAGTGTGTTGAGGCTTTCTAATCGTGACAAAACGTCATCTGAGATCAAAACGGGTTTTGCGTAGTGCTGGCCGCCATGGACAATTCTGTGGCCAACAGCAGAGACTTCACTGCATTGCTCAATAATTTTTTCGAGGGTGGCTTGATATTCGCCTTCATGGATTTTAATGACTTCTCGCTTGAGGCACGCTAATGAGTGTGGGTCATATAGTCCGTATTTTATGGTGGAAGAACCACTATTGATAACAAGAAGCGGCGCATTACCCATGGCCATTCCCCATTTTGCGGTAATAGATCAGCGCCATGGCTGATGAGGCTTTGCGGGTTTGTGGCCCGCTGGCACGACTGGTTAGAATGATCGGCACAGTTGCGCCTAAAACAATCCCTGCGCCTTCAATGCCTGATAGATAGCGCATTTGTTTATAGAGCATATTGCCCGACTCTACGTCAGGGACGACAAGAATATCGGCATCACCTGCGACTTGGGAACTGATGCCTTTAGCACGTGCGGCTTCCTTTGATATGGCGTTATCTAAGGCTAAAGGCCCATCGATAATCCCACCCGTGATCTGGCCGCGCTCAGCCATTTTGCACAAGGCGGTAGCATCAAGTGTCGAGGGTATTTTAGGATCGACAGTTTCTACCGCCGATAAAATAGCAACTTTTGGGGTGCGGTTTGTTAGAGCAATGAACAGGTCGATAGCATTTTGGACGATATCTTTTTTAGCGGGAAGATCTGGTTCTATATTGATCGCCGCATCGGTTAGGAAAAGCGGCTTATGATAGCTAGGCGCATCAAGAGCGACAATGTGGCTCATACGTCTGCCTGTACGTAACCCTGTTAGCTTATCCATCATAGGGTGCATAAATTCTTGCGTGTGTAGTTTGCCCTTCATGAGGGCTTCGCCTTCACCGCTACGGATCATCTCAACGGCCTTATCCGCGGCTTCGTGGCTGTGCTTTGTGTCCACGATTTTGTATTTTGAGATATCAGCGTTTAGCTCTTTTGCTGCCATCTCGATCTTATGCTTAGGGCCGACGAGTATAGGCTCGATGAGCCCGTCTTCCGCCGCTTCTATTGCACCAGCCAGAGAATTTACATCAACGGGATGCACGACGATTGTTTTTAAAGGACGCAGGTCTTTAGCAAGAGCGATGAGCTGTTTATATCTTTCGCTTTCTGTCTCTTTAAGCTCAACACGCGGAAGAGCGACGCGCGGGCGTTTAGTCTTTTCGCTAGGCGCAATGACAAGAGCGTCTCCAATAATAGCAACTTCATCATCTTGATCCGTACATGTGCATGCCAGCAACACGCGGTTATCGGGTAATTTTTCTTTGACGCTGACTTCTATTGTGACTAAATCGCCTAGTCCGATAGGGCTTTTGAATTCCATATTTTGCTGAAGGTAAATTGTCCCAGGACCCGGTAACAAAGTACCGATGACCGTTGAAATAAGCGCGCCGCCCCACATGCCATGTGCGATGATTTCATGAAAGTGAGAACTCTTGGCATATTCTTCATCCAGATGCGCCGGATTGACATCACCGGACATGATAGCAAAAAGCTGTATGTCCTGTTTTGTCAGCGTTCTGGTCAGGCTTGCCGTATCGCCGATTTTGAGTTCGTTATAAGGTTTATTTTCTATGCATTCCATGATGCGGGACTCCTGCGTATCTTAAAAGAAGTGTTTCATAAACATTAGGCTTTATTTTTTCTCATTCAATGACTGCCAATGATCGCATGACCTGAGGCAATATATCAACCAGATCAGAGGCGACGAGATAAGGGCCGAAGGCTAAAGCGCAAGCGCCATGTATCCAAGTGCCAGCACAACAGGCTTCAAATATCGGCATGTTTTGCGCGGCTAATCCTGTGATGAGGCCTGCGAGAACATCGCCGCTTCCAGCAGTTGCCAACCATGGTGCCGCATGGGTATTTGTAACGACTTTTCCATTGGGCGCGGTGATGATTGTTTCTGCGCCTTTAAGCACGATATGACAGTTGAGCTTCTCAGCCATGTGTTGTGCTTGTTCAATGCGCGACCCTTTGGCATCGGGGAAAGCTTTATCGAACTCCCCTTGATGGGGGGTTAACACAAAGTTAGGAGAAAGCTTGCTGGGCAAGTTTTGCAACGCATCCGCATCCAAAATATGAGGCGTTGTCTGGTCACTATAATCTGGTGTTTTTGTTATGCCGCCGGGTCCATAAAGCTTGGCTGTTATTCTGGGGTCATTTTCATCGCCCTGATCACGGACAAGGATATGTGGCGGCATAACACAGCGATAGATACCTTTTGTTTCTTGAGGCGATAATACGGTAACGAGCCCCGTGCCAACACGCGCGCAGGCGGAAGCGGCAAGATTTGTGGCGCCTGTGAGAGCCGGTGCGCCGTAAATCAGGGCATGGCCGTGATCGTATTTGTGCTGACCCGCTTCTTTGTGCGGCAATAGGTCTTTCCATAGCGCAGGCTGGTTTTGTGTGTTTTCCGTCATGTTCGTTACTATAGCATTTTGCCTAGTTTTTCCTCTACCTCTATTCGTATAATAGTTTAAGGCGAAGGTAAATTGACTTTGGTCAAGGTGAAGAAGCCTTTTATGATCAATAATGTGCGGCAAAAAACTTTATTAATAAGAGACGAAGCGATAGACTTCTGTGCAATATAGCGCTGTTAGAGGGAATAATGACTGAAAAACCGAATTATAATTACGATATTGTTAAACTTTTCACGCTCGCCACGTGTTTTTGGGGTGTTGTCGGTATGTTGGGCGGTTTATTCATAGCCCTGCAAATGGCGTTTCCAGATTTGAATATTGAGCCATGGCTCAACTTTGGCCGTCTTCGTCCATTGCATACATCGGGCGTGATTTTTGCCTTTGGCGGTAATGCCCTTTTCGCCACGAGTTATTTTGTGGTCCAGCGGACATGTCAGGTAAGGCTTTGGAATGATAAGCTGGCGATGTTTACGTTCTGGGGCTATCAGGCTTTTATTGTCATGGCTGCCCTCGGCTACGTTCTGGGTGTAACACAAAGTAAAGAATATGCAGAGCCTGAATGGTATGCCGACCTTTGGTTAACTATCGTTTGGGTGTCTTATTTGCTTGTTTATATGATGACGGTTGTTAAGCGTAAAGAACCGCATCTCTATGTTGCGAACTGGTTTTATATTGCCTTCATCATCACTGTAGCAGTGCTACATTTAGGGAATAATATTTCAATTCCTGTGGACTGGCGCTGGGATAAGAGCTATTCGCTGGCGGCGGGCACACAAAGCGCGATGATTCAGTGGTGGTATGGCCACAATGCTGTTGGTTTCTTCTTAACAGCAGGCTTCCTTGGTATGATGTATTACTTCATTCCTAAGCGTGCTGAGCGCCCGATTTATTCTTACAGACTTTCAATTGTGCACTTTTGGTCTTTGATCTTCATTTATATGTGGGCAGGGCCGCACCACTTGCACTACACGGCTTTGCCTGACTGGGCGCAAACACTCGGTATGACCTTTTCAATCATGCTATGGATGCCAAGTTGGGGCGGTATGATTAATGGCGTTATGACTTTGTCCGGTGCATGGGACAAGCTCAGAAAAGACCCAGTGCTTCGCTTTATGATTATTGCACTGGCGTTCTATGGGATGAGTACTTTTGAGGGGCCGCTCATGTCTATTCGTGCGGTTAACTCATTATCGCACTACACAGACTGGACGATTGGTCACGTGCATTCAGGTGCGTTGGGCTGGGTCGGCTTTATCACCTTTGGGGCGCTGTATTACCTTGTGCCGAAATTATGGGGCCGTAAGGAAGTGTATTCGCTTAAATTAGTGAACGCGCATTTATGGATCGCGACGATTGGGATTGTTTTATATATATCTGCGATGTGGGTGTCAGGCATTATGCAAGGATTGATGTGGCGTTCCTATGATGCGCTTGGTTTCTTGAACTATTCATTCGTTGAAACGGTAGTGGCGATGAAACCTTTCTATATCATTCGTGCAATGGGCGGTTTGATGTATCTCGCAGGGGCGTTAATCATGTCTTATAATTTCTATCGTACGATCAAGGGCGATGTAGCCCAAGGCGAAGTTGATAAAGATGGTAAGCCGCGTGCGGCGATGAAAAATAATATGCCTGTGCCAGCGAAGGCGCAAACGGCAACATCATAAGGGAGCTGAGACCATGAGCTTTATGAATAAACATGAATTTCTGGAAAAAAACTCTCTCGCTCTTTTGATCGGGATTATTGTTGTCGTGCTGATTGGCGGGCTTGTTGAGATTATCCCGCTGTTCCGCAAAGAAACCGTAGTTGAGCCTGTACAGGGTATGCGTCCATACACGCCTTTGGAGCTGGCAGGCTACAATATTTATGTTCGTGAAGGGTGTTATAATTGTCATTCTCAGCAAGTACGTCCTTTGCGCGATGAAGTAGCACGTTATGGGCATTACTCATTGGCGGCGGAGAGTATGTATGACCATCCTTTCCAGTGGGGATCAAAAAGAACAGGCCCTGATCTGGCGCGTGTAGGCGGCAAATATTCGGATGCTTGGCATGTAGCGCATTTGATTGAGCCGCGCGATGTTGTGCCTGAATCGATTATGCCGTCTTATGGGTTTTTGATGAATCGCGGCATTCGTTTCTTTGATATGGATAAGCACCTTAAGACGCAGGCGATGATTGGTGTGCCATATACAGAAGACATGATCAAGAACGCAGAGAGTGACACGATCACGCAGGCGACAGGGGAGCCGCGCAAAGATACGAGCGGCTTGATGGAACGTTACGGAGAAAAAGTGAACGCCCGTGATTTTGATGGACAGCCGCATATGGTATCGGAGATGGATGCTTTGGTGGCCTATTTGCAGGTGCTTGGCACATTGGCGGATATCGAACTGATCGGTGTTGCGGAGCAAGCGCAGGAGAAGGAAGAATGAGTTTTCTAGCAAGCCATGCTGGCCTGATCGGTTTGGTCTTCTTCTTTACTTTCTTTCTCGGCATGCTGGTCTGGGTGTTCAGACCGGGGAGCAAAGAGTANTTCAAGAAATTTGGTAAAATTCCATTAGAGGAAAAAGACAATGACTGAAGAGCATAAGCCAGAAAAAGAAATTGATGAAATCTCAGGGACTGAAACAACGGGTCATGAATGGGATGGTATGAAAGAACTAAACACGCCAATTCCGCGCTGGTGGCTTTGGGTATGGTTTATCTCTATTTTGTGGTCTGTCTGGTATTTTGTGGTCTATCCAGCATGGCCCGTGCCGGGCGGTGCAACCGAAGGGACATCAGGCTATACGCAATATAAAGAACTGGCTGAATCTCAAGGAGAGATTGTAGCGCTACAACGTGCTTATCTGGAGCAAATGGAAAACAGCTCTTTTGCTGAAATCATGGATGATCCTGCCCTTTATGATTTTGCGATGTCTGGCGGCGAGGCCTATTTCAAAGAAAATTGTGCGACATGTCACGGGACAGGTGCGGAAGGGTCTAAAGGATATCCAAACCTCAATGATGATGATTGGCTGTGGGGCGGTAGTGTCGAAGAGATTCACCAGACACTTAAATACGGCATCCGAAGTGATCACGATGATACGCGCTATTCTTTAATGCCGTCTTTCGGGAAAGATAAGTTATTGACCAGCGAACAAATTTCACAGCTTGTCGAGTATGTTGATGGTTTGTCTGATGAGCATGAAAAGTTAGCGCTTGCTCAAAGTCCTGCACATCAGATTTTCCAGCAAAACTGCGCTTCATGTCACGGTGCTGATGGTCGCGGCGGTAGAGAATTCGGCGCGCCTAATCTGGCGGATGAAATTTGGCTATATGGCGGCAGTGAAGAAGACATCTATGCCAGCATCTATAATGCCCGCGCCGGTATGATGCCTGCATGGGTGGACAGATTGTCACCGCAGACATTGAGGCAATTGGCTATTTATGTTCATGAGCTTGGCGGCGGTGAAGAAAGTTCGGCGCAAGACCGAATGGAAGATAACATGGAAGGTATCGAAACAGAGAATGAGCCAGCAACCGGAACAGACGAGTAAGGTTCAGTTCTTTAAAAAGACAGAACGCGTTTATCCTAAACGGGTGAGCGGTAAGTTCCGTAATGCCAAATGGATATTGATGGTTATTACCCTTGGTATCTATTATCTCGTTCCCTTTTTGCGCTGGGACAGAGGGCCGAATGCGCCGGACCAGGCCGTTTTAATTGATTTGGAACGTGGCCGCGCTTACTGGTTCTGGTTTGAGATTTGGCCACAGGAAGTTTATATCCTCACAGGTATTTTGATCTTTGCTGCTATAGCCCTCTTTTTCGTGACATCTTTATTTGGCCGCATATGGTGCGGCTTTTTATGTTTTCAGACGGTCTGGACGGATTTATTTGTCTGGGTTGAACGTATCGTCCAAGGCGATAGAAATAAGCGTAAAAAACTGATTGAAGGCCCGTGGACATTTGAAAAGCTTTATAAGCTGGCGATCACACATTTTCTTTGGTTGGTGATCGGGTGGTGTACGGCAGGGTCATTCGTTTTGTATTTTAATGATGCACCGACTCTGGTGAATGACTTCCTTCATTTTGATGTCTCACCAGGCATATTGATGGTCATAGGTGGATTGACCTTTTCTACTTATTTGATGGCGGGCTTTGCGCGAGAACAAGTCTGCACCTTTATGTGTCCCTATGCCCGCTTTCAATCCGCCATGTTTGATAAAGACACACTGATTATTGGCTATGATCAGGAACGCGGCGAGCCGCGCGGCAAACATAAAAAAGGCGATAGCTGGGAGAACCGCGGCCACTGTATTGACTGTACAGCCTGTGTTCAGGTGTGCCCGACTGGGATTGATATCCGAAAAGGGTTGCAGATGGAGTGTATCGCCTGTGGTCTTTGTGTCGATGCATGTGATGACATCATGACTAAGCTAGATTTACCGACGGGTCTCATCCGTTATGATACAGAGAATTTAGCGCAACAACGCGCTGATGGTATTAAGGATCCTAAATACAATAAAATACCGCTTCTACGTCCGCGTACATTTATATATGGCATTGTGCTTGTCTGGATCGTTGGCCTCATGATTTATGCTCAGCTCAACAGGCCTTTGCTTGACCTGACAGTGCTTCATGATCGCAATCCTCTCTTTGTGAAACTTTCAGATGGTACGATCCGTAATGGCTATGAAATTAAGATTCTCAATAAGACACATGAGCATCAAAATTATAAAATTTCCGTTGAAGGTCTGGATAGCTATGAGATGACGATTAATGCCGCTGGCGATGTCACACCTGACGATATATATGTTGAAGCCGATAGTGTCGGGCATTTTAAACTCTTTCTATCCTCTAAGATCGAACCTGATGCGCCGAGACCGATTATTTTTACCCTCGAAGATATTGATGCGGGGAATAAAGACAGCTATGAAACCATGTTCGTTTCCAGAAGAAAGAAATAGATCATGGATCAGCAGGACATACCGACGAAACGTGAAAAGAAAAGCCGCCGCTTTGTTTTTTTTGCCTTCATTGCCTTTTTCTTTATCTTCATTAGTGTAGATATATTCTTTGTATATAAGGCATTGAACACATTCCCCGGAGTCGTCAGTGAAAAAGGCAAATATGAATGACAATAGTGGCTATGCCAAACTTGCTAAAAAGAACAAGGCGGGTTTGTGGGAGATGTCTATTCATGTCAATGGGGTGCGCTGTGCAGGTTGTATTCAAAAGATAGAATCTACCCTTCATAAAAAAGATAAGNTCCAAGAAGCACGATTGAACTTCTCAACAGGTAGGCTCTATGTCACATGGGACGGCAAGGCAGAGCTTGCAGGTGACATCGCCAATGATGTCGAGGCGCTTGGATATCAAATCGCCCCTGATACACNGGCAGGCCGTGATGAAGATAAGGAAAGCCGTTTTCTGTTGCTCTGCCTTGGCGTGGCGGGCTTTGCGATGGGTAATATTATGCTCCTCTCCTTTGGGCTTTGGATCACCAATATTGAAACTATGGGGTTTGCAACGCGTGAGTTCTTGCACTGGATCTCCGCGATTATTGGTATTCCGGCGGTGATTTTTGCGGGGCGTCCGTTTTTCCGCTCAGCTTTTGGTGCGCTTCGTAAAAGGCAGACTAATATGGATGTGCCGATATCACTGGCTTTGATTTTGGCAACATCAATGAGCTTGCTGGAAACGATTAAAGGTTCGGAACATGTCTATTTTGACTCGGCGGTGATGCTGATGTTCTTTTTGCTGGTTGGCCGCTATCTCGATTATAAAGCGCGCCGCAGTGCCAAAAGTGTTGCGACTGAATTGCTCCAGACGTTGACGGGTTTCGCCGTAGTGATCAAATGCGACAAGAAAGAAAAAACGCTGATCCGCGATTTGAAAGAAGATATGGAAGTATTGGTGAGTGCGGGGGAGAAAATCCCCGTTGATGGTTTAATCATTGAAGGACAATCCAGTATAGATACGTCGTTGATTACAGGTGAAACCATGCCTAGAGACACGGCAAAAGGAGATGAGGTTTATGCTGGTACGATTAATCTGAATGCACCGCTACGGATTAAAGTTTTAAAAGCCAAAGAAGATTCATTGCTTAGTGATATTGTGCGCCTGATTGAAAAGGCGGAACAGGGGCAGGCTAAATACGTGCGGATCGCAGATAAGGCGGCTAAACTCTATACGCCGCTTGTGCATTCCTTGGCACTCCTGACCTTCCTTTTGTGGTGGGGATTGCTCGGTCTTGCATGGCAAGAAGCACTGATGATTTCGATCACCGTGTTAATTATCACATGCCCGTGTGCGCTGGGTCTGGCCGTACCAGTTGTGCAGATGCTCGCCAGTGGCCGTTTGATGAAAAACCATATTCTGGTGAAATCGGGAGATGCGCTGGAGCGTATGGCCAAGATTGATACGGTTATATTCGATAAGACAGGGACGCTTACCTATGGCCAGCCTAAACTAACAAGCACACATGATGAAAAAACACTTCAGTTAGCGGCCTCTTTATCTTCGCACAGTAAACACCCCTTATCACAGGCTATAACGATGGCCTATGGTGATGGCGCTTTACTGGAGATGGGCGATGTAGAAGAGCATGCGGGGCAAGGTCTGTCGGCCAGCTATAAAGGTAAGCAGGTAAAGCTGGGGCGCGCTGATTTTTGCGGTGTTGATGCGGCGGATATAGACAGTACGGATCAAGTATTGTTTATGACATATGGCGGCAATAAGCAGGTAGTTTTTCATTTGGCGGATACACTGCGCCTTGATGCGGCAGAGACGGTGCAAGCGTTGAAAGAGATGAATATGCGTATTGTGATGCTCTCAGGGGACAGACAGCAAACGGCGCAGAAAATTGCTGAGCAGCTCGGCATAACGGAAGTTCGGGCGGCACTCTCTCCCGTAGATAAATTCAATATAACGGAGAAAATGCAAGAAGAAGGGGCGCATTGTCTGATGGTGGGTGATGGGCTCAATGATGCGCCCGTTTTGGCGGCGGCCAGTGTGTCAATGGCGCCAGGCTCGGCGGTGGATATGGCACAAAATGCTACTGATATGGTGTATATGGGCAATGAAACGAAGCCAATTATTGAGGCGTATAAAGTTGCCCGTAAAACACAAAACCTTGTGATAGAGAATTTTGTATTGGCGGCGCTGTATAACCTTGTGGCGATTCCATTAGCGGTGATGGGCTATGTCACGCCAATGATTGCGGCGATTGCGATGTCTGGATCGTCTTTGCTGGTGATTGGCAATTCGTTGCGTGTGAAAGGTAAATTATGAGTATTCTTTTATATCTCATCCCGATTGCATTGGTATTAGGGTTGATTGGTTTAGGCGCATTTATCTGGGCGATTAAATCGGGACAATATGATGACCTCGATGGTGCAGCCCACCGTATCTTGATAGATGACGACGATGAAGAAGAACAACAATAATACTTATAGGAATAGAGGAGAGCTATGTCGGTAGAAATTTACGGTATTAAGAATTGCGATACGATGAAAAAAGCATTGAAGTGGTTGGATGACCAGCGTGTGAGTTATGTGTTCCATGATTATAAAAAAGAAGGTACGGATGCGGGTGTGCTAAAAAAAGCCATTGCCGAACATGGATGGGAACAGGTTATTAACCGCCGCGGTACGACATGGCGCAATTTGCCGGAAGATATCAAAGAAAATATGGATGAAACACATGCACTTGAAATAGCGCAGGATAATCCGTCCATCATCAAAAGACCTTTACTCCTTCATAAAAATACGGTGTTCCTTGGGTTTAGTGAGGCCGTCTATACCGAGATATTTTAGGCTTGCCCTTGGTTGTCTTTGAAGACTGAATGCACTATTTTCTTGGCTAAGAGAAAAATGAAATAAGAAGGGCATTATCCATGAAAACACGTGCGGCTGTAGCCTATAAAGCGGGCGCTCCCCTAACAATTGAAGAAGTAGATCTCGAAGGGCCTAAAGCCGGTGAAGTTCTCGTTGAGAATAAAGCAACAGGTGTGTGTCATACGGATGCCTTTACCTTGTCGGG
>PALX01000031.1 GCA_002710775.1 Micavibrio sp.
GTTACTGGCGCCCAAAAATTCAGCCATCTGGCTTACGTTAAGCGCGTTGTTACTCGTGCCGTTGTCATTGCCTTCTATAACTGTGTTCCCCGAAACCTCCAGACGATCTACAGTCAGCGCGGATACATTCTCAATGTCATAGTTATTCATATCCAGATTGGCTTCCATCAAATTGGCATCTGCTACTGAATCAAGCTGGACCTTATACAGATACTCATCACCGGCAATATCCGCTATCGACACACGGCCATAACTCGCCAGATATCCGCCTTCATTAGCATCCGGTGTAATTAAATACCCCGCCGCTTCAAAATCAGCACGATTGACTTGCCATCTATTCGCGGAACTGGCGATTTCTCCGGCGCTAATAAGCTCGCTTGAATATCCAAGCTTCGCTCCACCTGCATTTGCAATCTCACGGAGGCGCATATTTTCAATATAGACAGGGTTGCCAACACCGGGGTCTTCGGACACAGTCAGTACTTCAAGCGTATCGCCTTCGGAAAAAGCATTACCAAGATTGCGAACAAAGACCGTTATATTTTGGCCAAATCTATTGTTTTCATTATATGTTGCGGGCAAAAAATCATCATTTTTGATGTCTGTTAAAGTATATTCACCAACATCTCCTGCCAAAGGCAATGCTGTCAAAATAGTATCAAAGTTACGAGCAACATAGTACTCCGCCGCTTGCTGAACTTCGAGCATTTGCTTGGCAATGCGTTGATTGGCTGCGCGGATCGCCATCGTCTCAAAAACATTGGTGATGAATAGACTAAGCAAAGCGATCACGCCGACCACGAGCAATAGCTCTATAAGGGTGAACCCCTTAAGTCCTTTCATCTGCTTTCCATGTCGTTTCTGTTTAAACATACACTATCCTAAATAATCATCCTAAAATGGTGTCTCCGGTTCGTCTTCCAATGACGGACACTGGTTGATACCACCTGTACAAATCGCCGGATTCCCTGAATCACCACTCGTGATATCTGTTACACCTCTATAATGCGCCAAACCTTCAACACGGGCAAAATCATCAACTTGCAGGTCTCCGTTCACAGTGAACGTATCCCCACCTGAATTTACAAAACTTCCCATGATACTGCTTATACTAGGCTCAATCGCCACAGGCTCATATAAACCTGACCCTTGATTCGCAATTGTTAAACTGCGTGTTTTCACTGTTCCGAGAAGATTCGCTGAGTCTGCGGTAAAGTCAGCGTTATTTGCATTGATTACATTTGCTGTTAAACCTATCAGGTCCAGCCCATCCGACCCCGGAGACGCAACATAGCCATCAATCACCCCTGGATTAACAAGCAAGCCGCCATTCACCGTCAAAGACGCCAAATTCAACTCCGTTTCAGCCGCTGCTTTAGCGGCGTCAGCACTCAGCGCACCCGAAGACACCACAGATACATTTTGGTCAATACCGACATTGATTTCAGCACTGCTCGCCGTCAGTGTCTGAAGGAGTAGATCTGCCTTATCCGCCGCCAAAGTTCCAAAGGATGCGTTCGCGTTAACACCCGCTTCATTGGCCACCTGTATGTCGCGCTCTACCGTAATTCCATTCGTAAAATAGGCTTCTTGAATATTGCTATTGGTATAGCCAAACGTACCATCATTGAAAATACGTGTGTTGCCTGCAACCTGAAGACTGCCGCCTAAGACCATGACATCATCATAATCACGGTGATCATTCGCGCCGCCATCGGAGCCAGTTTCTAGGTTCAATGTCCCTTCTTCATCACCGTATGTTTCTGCCAGTGTCACAATGCCGCCCGCCGAGCCATCCAAAACAACACGCATATCGCGATAATTATTCCCTACTGTGCCGCGGTCACGCTGATCTGCGGCAATAATACGGTCTGCTGTAAAGCTTACAACATTGTATATATCTTTACGGCTATCAAAGCTGGCCGTAGAATCATCACTGATGGACTTACATAGCCCAGAGAACACCGTCGATCCGTCATCTTGTGTAATCATAATGCTGTCATCAGGATCAGTACCATCACAACTAGGGTTAACAGCATTCGCCATTCTCAAATTCGTCAACATGGTTGCATAGCTATCATTCTCAGGCTGNGGAAAGCGCATTATCGCACGTTCGTCATGAACAACCGCCTTCCATGCTGGGAAGATATAGCTTCCTGCTGAAAATGTACCTGTGCCCGCAGGATTCCCCGTTAGCAGGTCATAATCATCATCATCCATACAGCCTGTATCCCACAAGCCTACAGCAGGGCTAGCGCCGCAATTATCTGATATATTCGCCGCACCCGAAAATAATNGCGCATTCACTAGTAAGCCTTCTTGTTGAACACCCCGCGAAACAGCCAATGCCTGAGAAACATCCGTATTCGGACTATCTTCCAAAACAACATACGCCGTCGCCACTGTACTATCGAGGTTCGGATCACCATCCACAGGGGCATTCGCCGCATAAATACGAATAGGATGGCCTAATATCGTCTGCTCCGTCATATTGTTACCTTGCGCATCAACACGCGAGAAGGACTGCGGCAAATAGCCGGCAGCAATAAGTTCAGCGACTGTGATAGTGGCAGGGCCAAGCGGGCCGGAAGGATCCAACTCAGCCTTTTTAAAGAAATTATCAACGATGCCATCATTATTTGTATCTGACGTTGCTGGTGACGCATCCATACACGCGCTATCACACAGCGTATCTGGTATACCATCCAGCGGTGCTGTATCACGCATAATATGCTCTAAAGAATTATTACGGACGTATAAACGGGCGGCTTTAGCAATTTGTGTCACTTGCCACGCGACTGATTCGGCTTTTTTGGCACGATCAGAGCGTTGCTGAGCATCTGTCACAATAGCAATAATAACCGCAAAGCCAATCGTTAAAACCAGCACAATAGCTAGGGTTACGCCGCTTTCAGCGTTCCTGCTCTTGTCTGAAAATTGGTCTATTTGTGTCATACCCATATAATTCCCACGTTACAGCAAGAATCATAGCATAAAAGGGTTAAGAATTGGTGTAAAAAAGCCCTGAAAACACTGGGTTTTCAGGGCTTTAGCAATATGAAAATTAATTCTTGTAAAAAGGGCTTTAAATAAAGTTCCAAGTTAAAGAATTTGTTGCATCATCCTGGCAAGCGCCTTGGGTATTAGCAACATCAACTTCGTTACCTGCGGTACCGTCAAGCGTCGTACCATTAATATCAACTTCAACGAAATCTGCATCAGATTCAGGTGTAAAGGCTGTTCCAAGGGCGACACAGGCCGCTTCTGGCACATTTTGCAATGCAATCGTGAAATTAGCAGGGTTAACCGCTGTGACTACGATATCATTTCTCCACGGATCAACTGGGTTTCCGCCAACGATATAGCGTGATGGGAAAACCCCTCCATTTACAACAACATCTGTAATAGGCGTAGCATTAGTCCCATATGTCGCCTGATTTTGGTAAAGCGTTTGGATGCCAATCTTCGCCGCATTTAGAAGGCGTTGTGCTTCAGTAATATTATTACCTTGTGTCACGATTCTGTATGTTGCCAAACCAGCAAGAAGAAGAAGTGCACCGACACCAATCACCAGTAGAAGTTCTAGTAGCGAGAAGCCTCGTTCAGTGTTACGGGCGTTGTTAAGTTTCATGTCATGAATCTCCGATAAAATTAACTTTATAGGGTGGATTATACGCATTTTATACAGAAGTTGAAGCGTTAATTTGCTGGAAAACACCAAAAAACGCGAGAATCAGCATCCCAATCGTAATTGCAATTAAGAATAACACAATTGTGTTAACAACTTTCATAGATGTCTGCACTTCCTCAATTAGATTATCAACCCAATCAAAAGTGATTTTTGATATGTTTTTATCAAAACCGCGTAATTGCGCATAAATTTGCATGTCAGCAATCAGGTTCTCATCCGGGAATTTATACCCCGTATTATGCAGAGCATCACCAAAATTCGCGCCCGAGGACATCCATTTCCGCACCGCGGCGATCCGTGTCGCCAAATAAGGATCAGCATTACGCATAAGCCGCGTCAGGGAAGTTTCATCAATCTTCACACCCGCACTCATCAAAGATGAAACAGAGAGCAAAAAGGCCGATCCCTGCCACATACGATAAAAGTTATAGGGAACGAAACCGTCAGCAACAACGCGCGACTTACCCGACCACCGCGGCATAGAATAACTGATTGTCATTATGATCAACAAAACCAATAAAAAGATAAAAAAACCATAGCCACGAATAAATTCAGAGACCATCGCTACTGAATAGGATATGCCCGTCCACTCTTCCACAGGAATAATCTCAGCAAAAGTAGGGATAACCTGATAGGAGGATAAAACAAGTGCACCGATCAGCATCATGACCAAAACGCCTGGATACGCCGCCGCGGTCACAATAGCCTTTTTCACTTTACCCTGCTGTTCCACAGCAATTTCAGCGTTTTTCAGGGCATTAATCAAATGACCTGAATTTGCCCCCGTCTCAATCAAAATACCTTCTGATGTCGGAATATACGGCGCCATGCATTTACCAAAGTTAACACCGTTTGCCACAGAACGGCGCCAACGGCTATATAGCTGTCCCATTACCGAACCGCGGTTACGATTGGCAACGCGTTGGAGTTGCTCGAGCGCCACATCCAATGAAACACCATTTTCCAATAGCTGTGAGAGCTTGGCATAGAACGCAGCCCGCTGCTTCGGGCCAAATTCAAACTTTACTGATAAATTAAAAAACCATTTTTCCATAGATATCGCCCCGATTAGGTTGATCTATCTGGAATATAAAGAGGACCGACGATACGCTCAGCATCAACGGGGTCAATTTCACCTGCGGCCAGTCTATCGATCATATGTTCAGTCATAGTCCGGCCATTGAGCTGTGTGAGCCAGTACCTCTCAGCCGTTTTCTTATCATCATTTTTCACATAGTTCATGAAATCATTATCAGGAATGATAATCTCACCAACAAGCGTACGCCCCGCATATCCAGACCCGCCGCAAACCTCACAACCATGGGGATTACGCCTCCTTAATCGTTCTACAGGAATATGGACCGATTCAATTCTGGACATCAAATTAAGCCCTAAATCATCTTCTTTAATCGGCATAGAACAACTTGGGCACAAAACACGTACAAGCCTTTGTGATATAAGCCCCGTCAAGAGAGACGGGTCAGACAATTTGTAATCATCCACCTTCAAGTCACGCAAACGGAATGGAATGGTAATCGCATCATTCGAGTGAAGCGTTGTCCAAACTTGGTGACCTGTCATCGCCGCTTCAAAAGCAAGCTGAGCAGAGGCAGGGTCACGAACCTCACCAATCATAAGACGATCAGGGTTAGAACGTAGTGAAGCGGCAATCGCTTTCGTAAAGGCCGCCGATCTTTCTTCCGCCGTAGAAGCATTCGTCACCGGCATCTGTACCGCGCCGGGAATGGGGTATTCCGGCGGGTCTTCCACCGTATAAATAGCGATATTATAGTTGTGTTCTTGCAAAATAGAGATGATGTTTCTTTGGAGTGTGGTCGATTTACCATGTCCCGTCGGACCAGCCACGACATTGATACCAAAAGGTTTCGAACGTAAATATTCGAAATCTTCCAAATGCACGGCATTAAAACCCAGACCACCGACATCCCCTGCTGTTTTGTCATCCGTGCTGTATAGAATACGCATGATCATCGCCCGTCCGTTATACACAGTCGGGTTGAACTGCAAACGCATGGAGATTACACCTTCAGGAAGTTGCAAGTCTTTACGGTTTGAAATACGTGCGCCCTGATACTCATACGGCTGATAGTTCACATCTGAAGCATCCGCCATTGCGAAGGATGCTGCACAAAAGCTATGACCATACTCAGGGGGCCATTCCGCCACTTGTGTCATCGAGCCATCGACACGGGCACGTACAAGACAAGAAGATTCATACACGACGACGTGTACGTCTGATACGCGACGTTTCGCCATATCTCCAACGAGTGCTAATACTTCGCGGCGCATACGGGCATCGTCTTGACGTCCTCTTGTATCCATCAATGCACCAGTGTCCGCATAACATTGCTGAACACGTGTAATGTCTACTACTTCAATATTTGGTTCCACATCTGTTTTAACGCGGATCTCTGCAAGCAGGCTGAGCACTTTAGGGTTATTTGTATGTGATTTGGATACATAGAATGTACCATCAGCATAATAGGCAGCGATCTGGCGCAATTCCTCGCCGCGGTCAAATCGCCCACCATGCGCTGTCAGTGGGAATTTCTCATCCCACTTCTTTTCGCCGCTCTTTTTTGGCTTTGTATCAAGATCAATATCAACCATATTTATCGTCTGGCCCAATCCAGTCTTATATCTTCATCGCCGCGAAGGACGATACCCGTACGAGAGATTGAAAAAACCTCCAACCCGTCAGACAACATATCACCTTCGTGCACATTCGCAATTTCACCTTCAGTGCTTGTAATACGTGCCTTTAAATTAGCCCCTACACCATAAATATCATTAATCAGCCATGGTGTACGTGTATCTTCCATAGCTACTTCCGTACCATCATTGTCATTACCCAATGTGCGTGCGAAGTCCTCCGCTGTAAATGTATTATCAACAGGTGCCAATGGAGGCAGAGCGCCGATGGCTTCCTGCGTAATCGCCTGAATATCAGGCATACCAAGTAAAGATTCTTTATTTTTTTGCGCCAGACTGTTCAAAGATTGTAGCAATTCTGCTCTTTTGACACATAATGAAAAGCGCTCAATATCCGATTGTATTGAAGACAAATCATCAGGCGTTTGCTTGAGCGCCGTATCCGGAGACGGACATAGTTCATCGCCAAATTGTTGCGCTTGTGCGTTCATGCCTAAGCTGAAGCCCAAACTCATTATCACTGTCAGTACAAATAATCTCATCATATTTTTATCCATTCGTCCGTAGAACAATATTGGCTTGATACACCCAATTTTGATTCCGTAAGTTATATTCTATCATGTTAAAGCTTAATCCCGGAATATTAAAATATTCGGCTGATTTTGTCGGTGGCGTTGAGGTTACAAGCTGAACTTTAAGGAAAGGTGGCTTCTTGTTGCTTTCTTGCCCAAGCAAAGAATTCACAACATTAGAGTTTGCTCTTGTGCGCACATTGCGGCTTCTTGATTGAGAATCCGGCACAATATATTCGACCTTCAGACTACCTAAACCGCCAAAACGATTATTGATAAGCAAGATCGCTTGGTCACGTTCCATTGGAATATTTTGCTCTTTGTACTCATCTAAGCTGGGAAGCAAACGTGTCGCGGTAAATTCTCTTTCACCATCATAGGTATGCGTCACGCCGCGGCTGAACCGTGAGATATACGGACGAATACTGTCCAGATTGCCGCCCTGACTGTTCCAGATTGCCGTTACAATACGGCCATCACATTTAATTGTCTGTATCTCCCATTGCGGTAGGGGTAAGACAATATCTTCCATACCACGCAAACACGCATAAATCACGAAACTTGGCGTCGGTAGAGAAAAATCACCAAATTGCAGTAAAGGATCAAGCTCATTCCCTAAACTTGGCTTTGGCGGCGCCGCGATAACATCAGAGGCAGCCACCTGCACCTGAGGCGCTTGCTTCGGCTCAGGCAATAAAGACGGGAGAATTTGCGAGGCTAAACCAGCAAGAACAGCTACGCCAACAAGAATACCACTTAAGATAATCGCAACGTCTTTATTGCGTCTTCCGCCGAATATAGCATCCAGTGTCGCTGATTGTAGTGTTACATCAGGTATTTCATCAAAAACTTTATCAAGAGATAACTCCCCCGCATTTTCATCAAAAGACCAATGCTCCGGCACGAACGTACGCGGCCATCTGTAGCTCTCGCTATTATGCAAAAAATGCTGATACGCATCTTCTTCTTCTTCAAAAAGAATATCGCCGTCCGGCGCAATAGCGTCAGAATGCACTGCCACATACCACCAACCATTATCGGCCTTGAATACACCGTGCCATTCTCCAACAAGCACATCCGCCGCCGTCGAAGCCGCTGCTGGCAATTTACGACGATGGCCCTGCTCTAAATATCCAAAGCCTATTTGATTAACAACGGTGTCACGTTTAGCGTAAAAGTCAGCATTCATCGACTTGGCGCGCTTTACTGCCGCTTTAGGATCTTCATCATCCGTATCAGCCGTAAGCCACAACAAACCAACGGCATACTCCTTATCCCGATAGCGGAGAATACCGAGCTTCTCTCTTTGTTTCTGTAACGCTTCACTACTCATAGCCTATCCTATAGCCGATCTATACCTGCATTGTATCAGTGCTTCGTTAAACATCCATAAACCACGTTCTAATTTCTAGCGCAGGCTCGAATTAACGATAGTCACAGGATCTTCTGGAAGAATTTCAGCAGAGATAAGCAACACAGTGATTTCACGATTGCGGTCTAATGTTCTTGTTCCACCGAGCAACCACCCCAAAGAGCGATTATCTGTAATACCTGATTGTTGACGCTCAAAACCTGCCAAGACCAGTGTTTCACCTTGGCTCAGCACAGCGTTTTGCAAGAAACCAGTTGTTTCGATCTCAGGCAACTGAATTGTCGCATCCGATGAAGAGAATGTTTGGAAAGGCTCTTCCGCATCTGTAATCGAGATTGCAAGACGCATCAAAACACGGTTGTTTTCAATGACACGTGGCAAAATGTTCATCGTCAAGCCAACATCAACCACACCCGGCTCAAGAGATGTACCCGTACTATCACCACTCGCAGAAGCCGATACGCGTTCAAGATAGCTAATCTGGCGACCAATTTGCAATGGCGCAGGCTGGTCAGACAATGTAACAACAGCGCCTGAGTTTGTGATCGCTACATGACCGATATCTTCTGATGCGGAAAGCACAGCAGCAAAGTCGTCAAAGGTTCCGGATCTTGTCAGCCCGGCAAAACTACCCGCCTGACGAATAATACCAGCAGAGAGTGATCCATCGACAGAGCTCAACTGATACGGTTGATTATCAAAAGCATCCTGCACTTCCGCGAACAGGTCAAAACCATAGCTCGAATTATTATTGATCTCGACACTCAAGACTTTAATGGCCACGGCGACACGACGTAAACGCAGAGCATTTTGCTGGCGCAGATATTCTTCAACACGGTCCACAGTCGTTGGCGAACCACTCACAGTGATTGTTCCCGTAGAAGGCGACAAAGAAAGGCGTGCACGATTACCCGTGATGTTGCCCAAGACTTCACCAATCTCATCCCAGATTTCAAGCTCTGTTGAATCTTCAATATTAACCGTTGGCAAACCTGTTGACGATGTTGTCCCTGTTTCCAAAGACCCATCGAGCGTAATACCTGCCGCTAACGCGTGAAGCATGAATGTCTTACTCACTTCTTGGTAAAGGCGGATAATACCGTTTTTGTAATCCCAGCCAATATCGTAGGCATCAGACACCTGATTTAAGAGATCCGAGAGAGAACCCTGCCACACAACACGGCCACCTGTGACTTGTAAACCATCCGCCGGCAAGAAGCGCGCTTCATTTGTTGTGCCCGCGCGGTCATACAAAACACGAATACCTGTCACCTTTTGAACTTCGCTTCGCAGTTGCGTGAGGCTCATTGGTTCAGAGAACGTAACAACAATACCATCTTCTTTGATGAATTTAGCAGGAAGCGGGTCACCCTTCGAGATCGGCACTGCTTTACCGCCATACCACGGGCGCTCATCCACGATCAGCGGGCCGTCTATAACATTTGTAGGCTCAAGTGAATTAAGCGCATCCTGAGCGATACGATCATTCTTCTTCAGCTCTTTTTGAATTGTTGCATGCTGGGCACAGCCACTAAATACAGTGAGCATAGCCGCAAGCATTAGAAATTTCATTGGTTTAAAAGATAGAGTCATGACACTTTTGTTTCGAATCCTGTTTAGCCCCAAGTTTACACGCACCGCGCGCTTAGACAAACAGAAAATTGAAAAAATCCACTTAGGCGTTACGAAAAATGAAAGGAGCCTTTCCGTTCCTTTCATTAATTTCTATCGAATGACGTGTCTTGTCTCAACAACAAGAACAGCAGGACCATCTGGCAAGTTCGGGTGCAAGCGCGCTACAGGCCTTGGTTGCGCTTCTCGTAAACCATCCAGTAAGATCGTAATAGCCTCTTGAAATGTGCCCCTAATATTCACAGGTGCCTGCATTGGATAATCGTAGTCAGACTGCCAATATACTTCCACACCCGCTTCATACGCCCATGTTTCAACGATACGGCGCAGTGTCGCATCCTTGGGCGCTGTCCAAAGGCGGATTGTCGAATCATAATTTACATCTTGCGCAAAAGAAGACATTGAAGCATCAGCCTGCACACCCCGATTAAGAATCAAACCAGACGCCATCGTGGAAGAACGCTCATGAGAAAACTCTGCGGATGAATACTGACCCTTAGACTCAATGCGCACGGTATCATTAGAGATGACAGCCATTAGGCCAAGCGGTGACAACATTTCTTGCAACACTTCGTTCCAAGGCTTGCCGCCCTCCCATGATGCTGTTTTACCCATATCAACATTTTTACCATATGAAAAAGCGTAGCGATCAGGCACCACCTGTCCCAAAGCAATCGTAAGCGGCATATCTTTGCCGAAACCCACCACATTGTCATAGGACTTATATGAATTATCTGAATACAAATTAATATCCGTCGGCATATTCGCTGATGCTATTTTCTTTTGCGGCGGCACAGGCGCACCCATAACGGCGGCGGCAGACGCATTGTCACGGTTCATGTACGGACCGCCTGATCCGGACATTCCATAGTTGCTATCCGATGTTGAGGCCGCAACACGCACAGGCTGACCAAAAAGCAGGCCCGCCTGATCTTCGACAGGCGTTTTATTACCAAATGGGAATGGGTTAATAGAAAAGAAAGACTGTTTCTTCTGGCGGCGCGGATAAGGCATAAACGCATCCCCATTCACGCCAACCTCTGAATATACAGGCAAACGCTGAGACCGAACACCCGCACCCATCGTCGCATTTGTTGATTGATATGACGGCGTCACAGTCAAAGGCTCTTCTCTATAGTCCTGATAAAACGGCGCTGAGCTTCCTTGTACAGTTGCATCCATATTCGTTACAGAAGATGCCGACATAATCGGCGCAGATTGATTCCAATCAATTGAAGACGGTTGTTGCTGAACTTGCGCCTGCGTAGGCATCGCCTGCAGGGGTTGCGGCGCCGATTGCGCGGATGAAGTTGGAGGTGTCACCATCTTATATTGTAGCGCTGATTGAGACGTTTGAGCAGGTGTTGAAGCCCCATTTTCCATGATAGGCTGCATCTGCATCGGTTTTTGAGCAACCGATTGCGCAGGAAATTGCACAGGCCGCGGCGCTGATTGTTGGTACGATTGTTGAGGTTGAGTCTGATATTGTGGCTGGGCCGCTCTTCCATACTGATTTTCCGCGGGCGCTGTCACAACAGGCAAAGCATTTTGCTGAACAGGCGGTGCTTTATACGCACCCATCGTCGGCACAGATCCTGTACTTGGGACAAACTCAAAGCCCGCCGCCGCCGGAAGGCTCACAAGGCTCGCGCATAGAAACAAAGTCAATTTGAAGTTTTGCATGATATCAGATCAATCTAAATATGTTATTTAATTCCGTTACAACCAGTTGTATTCGACATATCACATTATAAATTGTGTAAATGCAAGTGCAAGCATTTAGCCATAATCTACCAGCTTATTTTTACGGATATACATCCAGGCAGGTCGATCATCGCCAACAACCCAGCTACGAAGCGCCCTTAAGGCCGACGGGAATGTATAGCCGCGGCGCGACATGATGTGGAAAATTGTCACGATAACGACACAAAGATAGATCGTCCAAAGACGGATATGCAACATCACCATGAAAAAAGCAGACGCTGCGCGCGCATCTAGGCCAAAAAATTTGACCGTTTTCATAGAATTACGCCAGTGCCAATCACCTTCGGTTTCAATCTGATCACTCATAGGGTCACTATATCATGTTTGTTTTAAAAATCGTTAAGAAATTGCTGGAATCGAAGCCCACCCCAAGACTTACCAAAAATTACGTCGAAGCGCCCGTCAGCATGAGATAATGACGTTTTTCAATCAGACCATCCTCAAAAGCTTTCGCCGCAGACGTATTCATCGTCTGCCCATAATTAGGAATCATACGTTGTACTTCTGTACCCCATTTATCGAAGTCCATATCAAGAAGCTTTTCACGGACCTGATCATCAAAGCGCATCCACTCGCGCACACCCATTCTACCGCCTCCCACTTTAGGCACTAACGCCTGTGTCACAATAAGACGCATCGTCTCCATCAATGCATAAGCACGCTCACGGCGCTCTTCCGGCTCAAAAGCCGAAATCATTCGGCGGATCGTCGCCGACACCCCCGTTGTATGCGCTGTTGTATATACGGCATGACCTGTCTGCC
>PALX01000032.1 GCA_002710775.1 Micavibrio sp.
CGTGACCACAATGTCACCGACTTAAACGGTAATACAACACCCACTGCATGGACAACTATCACACCACCAACATGTGAACCTATTGTCACAGGTGTTTGTGGTTCTGCTGATGGGACCTCAATGGCTTCTGCACCAAGCTCTGGCCTTTGTTCATCAGGCTCTGCTTCATCTGTCTCAGGCTCCGGCCCATGGACCTGGACATGTTCTGGCGAACATGGCGGCGGGGATGCAAGCTGTAGTGCCAATATGGAAGTGAGCTGTGCTTATTCTTTTGATTATAACCAGCAGCTTACAGATGGCCAATGGAATAGCCAGTGTGGTGGCCCAGAAAATATAGCTGGTGACAGCTGTACTTCAGGCGACCCTGACGTAACAGTATGTGGTAATACGCCGTATCTACGTCGATTTGAATGTCGTTGTGACGGTACTGTTGTAAATCCAGATGGCGCAACTCTCGTTAATGGCCAGTGTGGTTCGGCTGATGGCACAGCTGTAGCGTCTAAGCCTACATCAAACTTGTGCTCTAAGGGCTCGGCCTCATCTGTTTCGGGCTCAGGTCCATGGAGCTGGACATGTAATGGTTCTGGCAGTGGTTCTGATGCAAGCTGTAGCGCACCAGTAGCAGTTACCCCTGTCGATGGTGTATGTGGCTCGGCGGATGGCAAAACAGATCAGGCTATAGCGCCAAGTGGTGCTGCTCAATGTAGTGCTGGTACGCCAAGCGCGGTGAATACAACAACTATTCCAATGTTCGGCAAAACTCATGAGTGGACCTGTGACGGTGAGAATGGCGGTAGCGATGCTACATGTTCGGCGAGCTTCACTATGGGCGGCGGCGGTTGTGAGATCACCAGCCCTAGAAGTGGCGCACCAATGATACTTGGCTACGGTTCAACGAGAAAGTTTGCTGTGCACAGTACTTATTGTCCGATTATCACATGTGAGTGTGATGGGACAGTAACATACGAATATCCTAGCCCATGTTTTATGTCGGATGAGATAACAATGGGTTTTTGCGGATAAGGCAGATAAAAGAGAGTCCAAAGTTTTAAAGAATTAAATAGAGCGGTTTAGCCGCTCTATTTTTTTGGCTAGAAAATTTGTGACACGGTTGATTTAGTATGGCGGCAGGTATAGATTCGTGGCAAGGCTATTCCTAAATGAAAAGAGGTAAATTGCCATGCTTGAACTTGATCCTGTCCTGCTCGCCCGTATTCAATTTGCGTTTACTGTCTCATTCCATATTATTTTTCCGGCCTTTACGATAGGGCTCGCAAGTTGGCTGGCTGTCGTTGAAGGGCTTTTCTTAAAAACCGCCAATAAATTATACGAAGAAATTTACCGTTTATGGGTCAAAGTTTTCGCCGTAGCCTTCGGTCTTGGTGTCGTTTCAGGCGTTGTGATGTCCTATCAGTTCGGGACAAACTGGTCAGTGTTTTCTGATAAAGTTGGGAATGTGATCGGCCCGCTTTTGGGCTATGAGGTGCTAACTGCGTTTTTCCTTGAGGCGTCTTTCCTTGGAATTATGCTGTTTGGCTGGGGCCGCGTGAGCAAGAAAATGCATTTTGTCGCGACCTGTATTGTGGCGGTGGGCACCTTGATTTCCGCGTTTTGGATTCTTTCCGCTAATAGTTGGATGCAAACANCGGCAGGCTTTGAAATCGGAAATGATGGCTTGCTTTATCCGACAAACTGGATGGACGTGATCTTTAATCCGTCTTTTGCCCCGCGATTCTTTCACATGGTGACGGCGGCGTACCTGACGACAGCTTTTGTNGTNGGCGGNGTCGGCGCATATTANCTGATTAAGAATAAGTTTAGAGAGCACGCAAAGATTATGCTGAGTATGGCGATGTTGATGGCGTTCTTTGTGGCACCGACACAGTTGATGATCGGCCATTGGCACGGGGAAAGCACCATGCATCATCAGCCGATGAAGGTTGCGGCGATGGAGGGAAACTGGGAAACAGGGCCAAACAAGCCCCTATATCTTTTTGGTTGGCCTAATGAGCAAACGGAAACGACAGAATATGGTATTACGGTCCCAAATGGCGCGAGCTGGGTGCTGACAGGCGATGCTGATGGTGTTGTGCCTGGTCTTAAGGATGTTGCCAGAGAAGACCGCCCACCCGTAGCTATCGTCTTTTGGTCTTTCCGTGTCATGGTGGGACTGGGTGTCTTGATGATTCTAACGGGACTTATGGCCGCTGTTTTATTGTGGCGCAGGAAACTCTTTGATTTTAAGCCGTTTCACTACTGGTGTATGCTTCTTGGCCCGAGTGGTTTTATTGCTCTACTCGCTNGATGGTTTGTGACGGANGTTGGGCGTCAACCTTTCACGGCTTACGGTGTTATACGTACATCGGAATCTATCTCACCAGTTATTGCCGAGCAGGTCGCTTTGTCACTTGCCGCTTTTGTTATTGTATATACGGTGCTGTTTACGACAGGGGTGTATTATATGTTCAGTTTATTCCGCAAAGGACCGGATGCGATTGGTGATGGCGAGAAATATTACAGCCATGGGATTGAATCAACCTTTATGGAGACGATTACGCGCGACGCAAAAAGTGCTGTAAAAAGCACTAAAGGTAAGGGAGGCAAAAAGTAATGTTGGATTTCAGCACGTGGATAGATTTACCTTTGGTATGGGGCTTATTGATCGCTACGGCGGTTCTGATGTACGTACTTTTGGATGGGTTTGACTTAGGGGTCGGTATCTTATTTCCTTTTGCGCCTTCGCATGATTGCCGTAGCCGCATGATGAATTCTATCGCGCCGTTTTGGGATGGGAATGAGACATGGCTGGTCCTCGGCGGCGGCGGCCTGTTTGCTGTGTTTCCTGTAGCCTATTCGATTATTATGCCTGCCCTTTATATGCCTGTGATTCTCATGCTTTTAGGGCTGATCTTTCGCGGCGTGGCGTTTGAATTCCGTTTTAAGACAAAGCCGGAAAAACGTTGGATATGGGATTCATCATTCCATTTCGGCTCTTTGCTCGCCGCCGTTATGCAAGGGATTATCCTCGGGAATTTTGTGCAAGGAATTGATGTCGAGGGGCGTTCATTTGCTGGCGGTCCGCTGGACTGGGCAAATGGGTTTAGCTTGCTGACAGGGGTCGCGATTGTCTTTGGCTATGCGTTGCTTGGGGCGACGTGGCTGGTCATGAAGACAGAAGACTTAACCCAGAAATGGGCGCGTCTGGCAGCAAAATATAATTTGATTTTTGTAGCCTTCTTTATGGGTATCATCAGTATTTGCATGCCGTTTGTTGACCCGCGTATTTATGATTTATGGTTCTCTTTCCCGAACATACTCTATCTCGCGCCGATCCCATTGCTGGCTATGGCGTGTATCGTTATTATTGCTAGAGATTTGCAGGGCGGTACGGCTGAATACAGACCATTCTTGCTTTCTGTCGCTCTATTCCTCCTCGCATATATTGGTTTTGCGGTAGGGATGTTCCCATGGATAGTGCCCTTTGAACTTACGATATGGGATGCGGCGGCAGCGCCAACGTCTCAATCGTTGCTGTTAGTGGGGACGGTGTTCTTTTTGCCACTTATTCTCGCTTATACAGCATTTTGTTTTTACACATTTCACGGCAAAAGCTCACATGAGACGATGTATTAGTTATGCTTGGAAACTGGTTTAAGAATCTATCGATCAAACAAAAGCAATGGCTGTGGTTCGTCGGCCTTTGGTGCGGCGGCTTGTTGACTGTATCAGCAATAGGCTATGCGATTAAATTTTTGATGTTTATGCAGTTATAAAAATAAGCTACTCAACTCTTTCTTTATGTTTTTATGTTGAAATAGGTCTGCAATAATTTTTTTTTGGCGAGTAACTCGGTGTATCGGGATTTTAGTGATGGATCGGCCATTATTCTGGGGAGCATTTTTCTTGCCTGCTCTTTATCAAACTCATCGTCGATGAGGGCCTGTATGTCCCAATCCGTTATGTCTCTCTCATTTTTGAACATAGTTTAGGAAGAAAGTGCTTATTAAGCATGCTTATTCTTTTTTTCTATTAATTTCTTTTCATTACGCCAACGGTTAGAACTTCATTAGAGTTCCGCTCATTTTTGGGGAACTTATTTTACCTTTATGCATTGGTGTAATTGAAAATTAATCATGAAAGGAGATTTGTCATGCTCGGATGGGCTCTAACATTCCTCGTCATTGCCGCTATCGCAGGTATTCTCGGTTTTGGTGGTATTGCAGCAGTTTCAGCCGAAATAGCACAGATACTATTTGTTGTATTTCTTGTGTTGTTTGTGGTTGCGGCTATTGCACATGCAATTAGGGGACGAACACCGCCTGTATAGGCTAAATTTAAAAATTTAATAAAGAAACGCCCTTTAAAAGGGCGTTTTCTATGGCTTTTATGCTGAGTTTGTCGTAGTAAGAGAAGATGGATAAAATATTTTCCCGCAACTCGCTGATCTTCATATTTATTCTGCTTAGCAGTGTGGGGCTTTTTTTATTTGTGATGGTTAGCGGCGATGAAGAGCTGGAAAAAACCGATCAACTGGTTGAGAAGACACACGCTGTTATTCTTCAAGCGGAACAATTGCCTTCATATATTGAAGGGATGTTATCCGCACAGCGCGGTTATCTGCTGACAGGAGATGAAAGTTTTCTTGATAGCTATAACAACCGAAAAACTAAAATTTCAGAAAATGTTGCCCGCTTAACAGAATTAACAGCGGATAACCCCTCGCAGCAAAGTCTGTTAGGAGAGCTTAGAAATTACGTTACTGATTTCGCGCAAAAACTCGAGGAGCGCTCAGCTGAATACGTTAGCTCTGAAGCGCCGAGAACAGTGCTTAGCGATGTTGAGAAAGTCGATAATCTGCGAGATAATATTATCAGGCTGAACCAATCTATCTTGTTCGAAGAGCACAGTTTATTAAATGAACGCGTCGCCTTTTTGGAAGACAAGAAAGCAAAATATTCATCATCTTTGATCATCAGCGTTATTGTTGGCGCGGCTCTACTGCTTATTTTGAATATCTTTTTGCTATCAGCACAGCGCAAGAGAAGCGTCGCTGAGAGTGACTTGGAAGAAGCAGAAACGCGTTTCAAGCTAGCAGTGGAAGGCTTGGAAGACGGTGTTTTTGACTGGAACATACGCAAGGGAGAAATTTTTTATACAGCGCAATTCTTTGGCATGTTGAACTATGACCGCATAGCTAAGAAAGGCACGCTTGAAGATATGTTAGATCTGGTGCACCCGGATGATACACCGCGTGTAACAGAATATATGGATCATTATCTTGGCGGTGAATTATCTGAATATGATCAGGAGTTCAGATTAAAAGATGCAAATGGGCGTTGGAAGTGGGTGCGCTCTCGGGCCAAAGCTTTGTTTGATGAAAAAGGAAAGCCTTATCGTATTGTCGGCGCGCATTCGGATATTACAGCATTGAAAAGAACAGCGGAAAAGCTGGCGACTGAGAAAACAGAAGCTGAGGATGCGAATAAAGCGAAGAGTGACTTTCTGGCCCATATGAGTCATGAGATCCGCACACCGCTGACAGCAATTAGCGGCATTGCCGAAATTCTAGAACGTAAACAGGATAATTTAACGGATAAACAAAAGAGACTGATTGAGACTTTGAGAAATAGTACAGACGGTCTGAAAGATCTTGTAAATGATGTTTTGGATTTCTCAAAAATAGAAAGCCGAGAAATTGATCTTGAAGAAGAATACTTCGCCTTAGACACAATGATTGAAAATATCATCAGCATGATGGCGCTGAAGGCATCTGAACAAGGCATCAGTTTTGTTTTTAGTTATGAAGATGTCAAAGATACGAAATTCTTGGGCGATAAGCTGCGCTTAAGACAAATTCTGATTAATAATGCAATTAAGTTCACTGAAAAAGGTGGCGTGACGGTTTCCGCATATGAAGAAGACCGTCAGGGCTGCCCGTTCTTGCGTATTGATGTTTCTGATACAGGAATTGGCATTGATCCTGAGAACTTTGATCGTGTGTTTGATAAGTTTAAGCAGGTTGATGCCTCTGTATCTCGTAAATATGGCGGGACAGGCTTGGGTCTGCCTATTTCTAAGAGCCTAGCAGAGCTTATGGGCGGTGATATCTTCATCAGTAGCCAGATGGGTAAAGGCTCTACATTTTCTCTCTTATTGCCAATTAAGAAAACAGCAATTCAGGATGCACCGAGTGATGACCGTGCCCAACGTGTCATAGAGCTGGACGAGAGCCTAAGAACTGCCTTGAGCGATAATACTAAGCTCCTTATTGCTGAAGATTATGAAGGTAATGTTGTGATGCTGAGCTTTATGCTAGAAGATCTCAATATTGATTTTGATGTAGCGAATACAGGCCAGGAAGCGGTGAATTTATGGTCTGAAAATCAGTATGATGTGGTACTGATGGATATTCAAATGCCTGAGATGGATGGGTTTACAGCGACCAAAGAAATTCGTCAGCTAGAACAAAAGAAAAAGAAGCCAAGAACACCGATTATCGGTATGACGGCACATGCACTTGCAGGAGACCGTAGTAAATGTCTGGCGGCTGGCATGGACTCATATCTCCCTAAACCATTGGTAGAGGTTGATCTAAAAAAAGAAATTCTCAAATTTGTTGGAGATAAGAAAAAAGCCGCTTAAGTAAGCGGCTTTTTTTAGTAGTGGGTGAGGGGTATTTGGGTATCTAATGGTAAATTATATCAAGTATCACCCTTGTTTGTTATGCGGCGCGTGCCAGACTTTGGTGTGAAAAGTCATTGTGACGCGGCGTGAAAGGGACAATATTCTTTTTCGGTGTTTCTAACGCCATTTGAAGAGCTTCTCTAGCACGGGATAGTCTGGAACGTACTGTGCCAACAGGTATTTGTAGAGCTTCAGAAACTTCAGCATATTTCATATTCTTAACACAAACCATGATGAGAACTTCTTTATGTTCTTCGCTTACGTTTTCCAGAGCAAGCTCAATGTCCTGTACTTCCATTTTAATATCTTGAGATGCCGCTTGGCTTTGAGCGTTAATATATGGCTCTGGGTCATACTGTGTTTCGTATTTAGTTTTACGGCGGTAATCGGAAACGAACATGTTGTACATTATTTTTGATGTCCAGCTAAACAAGTTCGTTCCGCTTTGAAAAAGCTCTTTTTTCTCAAGGGCGCGCAGAACTGTTGATTGTACAAGGTCCTCTGCGTCATAGACGTTCTTAGTGAGTTTTAAGGCGAATTTTCTTAGGCCTTCTGTTTCTTCTAATAAATCCTGTGTTGCAAACATGCATCGTCCTTTCATTAAGGTTATGATGCTTAGAATGACCTGCAGTTGTATCCTGCCTTTTTCCTCTTTGTTTCAAATGCGAAAAACTTTGTTTCATTTTTGTAACAAGTGACGTAGGCTCTATACATGAATAAAGGAATAGTTCTTAGCGTCGATGATGACGCTGACCTTCAACTCGTGATCGGTGAGTATCTCGAAGATGACGGGTATAAAGTTATAACTGCATCAGATGTGGCCTCTGCTATGCAAAAAGCAGAAACGCCAGATATTGACGTGATACTGCTGGACCTTGTTTTGCCCGATGGAGAGGGTTTATCGCTGATTCCGCAGTTTAAGACTAAAGGTAACGCCGCCGTTATCGTTGTTTCAGGTAAGAGCGATACGACAGAAAAAGTCGTATGCCTTGAAATGGGGGCAGATGACTATATTACCAAGCCGTTCGAAATGCGGGAGCTTTCGGCCCGTATTAAAGCGGTAATGCGCCGTATGGAAAACACGCAGGTCTCGCCTGCGCAAGAAGAGGCAAAAGAAGAAAAGGTAAAATTTAATGAGGGCTGGGTTCTTTATCGTTCTCATTACCAAGTGTACAAGCCAGATGGCTCTTCGGCAGATTTAACGACAGGTGAATTTAAGCTCCTTGATGCACTGATTAAATCTGCGAACCGCGCACTAACGCGCGAATATTTATTTGAACTGACTCGGGCGGATGGTGCTTATGATGTTTATGACCGTGCGATTGATATTCAAATTGGCCGCCTTAGAAAGAAGCTCGATGACACGGATAAGGATGATCCGGTGATTAAGACAGTGCGCGGCGTCGGGTATATGTTTTGTAAGAAAAGCGCGTAAAGCACGTCCACTTTCCTTATTATAATTTCTGTTGGAACTTTTTATCTTGAGCTTTGTTGGTCCTTTCAAAGAAGAAAGGATTAAACAATGCCAAAATCAAAATCACATTATCCCGAAATTGATGACATCAGAGAAGATTTGGATTCTTTGAAAAGCAATGTTGTTGAACTTACCAAACATGTTCAAAAAGACGGAAAAGAACAAACTAAGGAAGTGCAAAAAGCACTGACAAAACAAGTTGAGACTCTGCAAGAAGAAAGTGCTAAGCGCCTAGAAGGTATTAGAAACCATGTTCGCGAAAAGCCGGCACAATCTATCGGTATTGCTTTCGCAACAGGTCTGGTAGCAAGCTTACTATTAGGGCGTCGATAAGATGTATAGTTTTTTAAGACAGCACAGCACAACAATTTGCAGATTGGCTGTAGAGAATGTTGTGCTTTCTAAGACAGAAAATAAGGCTGGGCTGGGGCTTTTAGCTCTGGCTGGCCTGTTTTTGTTCCTTGCCTTGGGCTTTATGCTATTTGGGGCTCATTTATACTTTGCCGCTACCTATGGCACGGATATGGCCTTCATTTATACAGGAAGCATATTTCTTGCTTTGTGTTTTGTGTTTCTAATGACGGCGGCAGGGTTGGCATATTTCCGCTATAAAAAGATAAATCGTTTAAAGAATGAGATCATCGCGCTGACTGAAGGCGCTCTCCAAGGGGCTGAACAAAGCGTTCAAGAATCCGTTGACGAAAAACCCTTAGAAATTGTGGCTGTCATAGCGACGATGGGATATGTCCTTGGGCAAAGATATCTATAACACTTAATCGATTTTTTTTGCGCAAACGCACAAGGTTCCCATGAGTATTTTTATGGGAACTTTTGTTGTTAAGACGCGTTGGACCTTGTAAACAAAGGAGAAAAGAATGTTAAATACACTAAAATTTATGTCTTTAATTATGGTTTTTGGTCTGGGCTTAAGTCTTGCGTCTTGTGAAACAATGGAAGGTGCAGGCCAGGATATTGAACATGCTGGTGAAGCTGTTCAGGATGCGGCTAACTAGTCAAATTACGCTGGTTTAGGCACAAAGAAGTTTGATTAAAGGAGGTAAGATGAGTAATAGAGGTTTATTAATTATCATTCTTATTCTGATGTTTGGTGCATTATCTGTTTTTATAGTGCATGAACAAAATGGTGTGACGTCAGTGAACAAAGCTGGCAGCGATATGCCGGAAATTAGAGATGATATTGCGCGCAATAACAGCGAAAATTCAGGATAAAAACCTGTAATATAGAGATACAAAAAAAGCCAGTTGAATGCTCAACTGGCTTTTTTATTAAAGAGCAAAACAATATTAGTTATTATAACGTTCCGGCTCAAGATGCGGTACAACGTCTACGAGATATGCTTCTTTCCATTCCTGAAGATCGATTGTGCGTGTGTCATTGTCATCCATGACCATAAAGGGCTCGTCAATGAACTCTGCCGCTGACAAACCATTGGCATTATCGTCGAAGCGGATCAGACCAGAGTCTTCATAGAAGCGCTCATATGTATATGTCGCCGTGTCTAATTCACCGTCGTCATCGTAATCAATGCGAATGGCCGTTGTCTTTTGAACTGGTTGTATGGTCATGACAAGCTTGTCTTCCCATTCACCTTTATCAAGAACTTCGTTGCCATCCTGATCGAAAGCGTAGAAAAGCTCTTCGCCAACTTCTTCCATTGTGTAAATACCGTCATTGTCCAAATCAAATTTTGCGAAATTAATCGGCGTTGTTTCAGATGTTGTAATGACCTCATACTCTGTTGTTTTGCTAACTGTTTTCGCATTGGCGTTATCAATAGAGATTGCACCAAATGTTGCGGCAGTCGCAATGGCAGTGGTTAATAGTAAATAGTTTTTCATTTTCTGTTTCCTTTCTGTTTGTTACCTTTCCCAACGGTCTCAAGCGGCCATAGTTCCAATATGAAAACATTTTGGAACTATTCCTCAGGCGCTGTGTTGGTGGGGTGCAAATCGAAAATTACGAAAGGAGACTTGCCATGAAAAAACAAATATTAACAGCTGTATCTGCTATTGCTCTTTTAACAGGAGGTGTTGCTATCGCTGACGATGCGAACAGAACATCAAATCAGTCTAACATTGAGACAAAGTCTTCTGCTGAATTTAAGCAAGACGTTAATAAAGGCTGGAACAATACTAAAGAAAACGTCAAAGAAGGTTGGAATAACACTAAAGATGCTGTTTCAAACACAGCTAAGGACGTTTCTAATGCCGCAAAAAATGCGTATAGTGATGTTGAAAAAGCCGTAACAAAAGATGATACGGTAGAAATCTCAGGTATTGCTATTGATAAACGTATGACAGCAAGCGGCATGCTTGGTGAACCCGTATATAACGTCAATGGTGATCGCGTTGCTAAAGTGCGAGACATTATTGTAGACCGTGAAGGTAATGCGATGATGGTTGTTCTCGGTGATGGTGACTTCACTGGCCTAGGTAAGCTTGTTGCCTTTGATTATGATGTCATTACTGAACGTAGTGCAAAAGGTGATGTCATTTCATCGTTGACTGAAGACACCATTGATATGGCCGCATCATTTTCATATGAAAGCAGTACAACAGGTGAAGATGTACGTTTGATGCCTAGTAACGGTTACAGCGTAGCAGATCTTCTCAGAGCTGATCTTGTTAGTGAATCTGGCGAAGAGTTAGCGAATGTTGATAATATCAGCTTCCGTAATGGTCAGGCTGATCAACTTATCGTTGCCTTTGGCGGTGTACTTGGTTTGGGGGCAGAGCAGGCGGCAATGCCTTACGATGAACCTCAAACGATTAAGACGAATAACCGTCTAGCGTTTAAGCTTGATAATTCTCAAGCGGCGGACTTTGAAGCGTATAAACGCACTGTTCTAAACTAGGTTTAAGCAACGCATAACACAGTATAAAATTATTAACAAGAACCCGGCTGACTTTTCAGTCGGGTTCTTGTCATTCATTGGGTTGTTACAAAACCGAAACAAATTTTTTCATTTAGGACACATTTGAGGCATCTAAAAGTTACAAAGATCTCGCATCATTGATTTGTAACAAATGAAAAGGAAAGCGATATGCCTTTAACGAAACGTAACACGATCAGAGTTAATAATCATAAAGCAACAGAGTTTGCGCCTTTTAAAATTAGCAAAGGCGATGAATTTATTGATGTGAAATACATTGTGCCAAGAGACAGTGATTTGCCTCAGGTATCAATGGAAGAAGACATCATCAGAGACCTTTGCGGTATCGCTTAAGATTTGAGATAAGGAGATAATATCATGCAAAACCCTGAATATGCAGCAAATTACCATGGCGCAAGACGCTCTTATGGCATCGGTGTCTGGGTTGTAATGCTTCCCTTGTTCATCCTCGTCATAGGGTTTGCGATGGGATATTTCAGCTTTGACGATGATAATAAGGATCAAGACAAAGTTGTATTTCTGTCAGAGCCTCGTGTTCTAAGTGAGCAGGAAATTGAAGGGCTTGAAACACCCGGCGGCCTTGTGATTAACACCGATGCACGCCCTGCTGAATTTGAATAATCTATTCAGCCGAAAAATTAAATCATGAAGTAGAGTCAAAAACGGCGTTAATAATATAGGGAATAGCACCGATACTGCCGGCGCTGAGAATAAGGGATATGATAAGGACATACCCGTCTTTGGCTGTGATTGCCATACCTAATAAGACAACGCCAAGGGCTGGAATTGCGGCCATGAATGGGATGTAGGCATAAAGCGAAATAGCAAGAGCGAGAAAAATAACAAGAATGGCCATAAAGGGCGCGAGACTTTTATGCATCAAGAAACTAAGTCTCGGGTGGGCATATTGATCCACTACTTTTGTATATGGTTTGGCTATTTCAATGCCTTTAAGGAATTTTTCGCGGCTAAAAGAAAAGTTCTTTATCTTTTTAGGGATCCAAGGGTGTGGTTTTTTTACCAAAATCTGGATTGCCATCATGATTAATAGAAAAGAGCAAATATTGGGAACAAAGGGTATGGCGCCTGTAGGCAAGACGGTAATTAAGCCTAAGCCCATTAAAATTGGACCAAAACCACGCTGCTCCAGTGCTTCTACAAGCTGACCGATATTGATCTTTTGACCGCTCGTATCGTCTTTAATAACATCTAATGTTTCCGTCAAAGCACGATTTTTATCCATAACAAACCAACGTGTGAAATGAGAAAAAGTTCAGACAGATGTGGTGATGGTAAGGCCAAAAATTTAAACCATAGGCAGTTAGTCATTTATGTACTGCCTATGGTTGTTTGTTTAAGAGTTATCAGCCGGTATCTGGTCTTCAGCGCTTATGAGCGCCATATCCTCCGTTTCAATTTGGTAAACATGCCTTGTAAACCATATGAAGAAAAGTACAGACACAGCAACTGTTAATACGCGGGTTATGTTTTGTATTAATCCTTCTGGAATGAGATACGCAAAGCCGAACAAGACAACATCCATCTCAGCAGTCATAAAGCTGGTGAGAACTAAGGCTGTGAGGGTGGCCATAAAACGGTTTTTTGTTCTAACTTTCTTCATGAATTATGCCTTTCCCATCAATAAAAGATCACAAGGAGGTCGGCCTAATAATTGCCTGATATTAGAAGCCGGCGACGTTGTGTTAAGCTCTTTTCTGAGCGAGTGTTTAACAAGTATATCTGCCCGAATTCGTTCTACATCTTCATTCGTACAAAGAAATGCTCTCGTATCATGCTGAATTAAATAGATATTCTCTTGTAAGATACCGTGCGTTTCCAAAAGAGTTATCATATCGCGTTTCAGTTTTTCAGCTTGGCGTTTCCTCATTTTACTTCTTAGACGTAATAGGAAATTACTATGTGTGTGAGCATAAGCTTTGGAATAATAATGCAATGTCAGCTTATCATTTAGCATAGAGGAAAGTATATTTATGCTCTGACTTGGATTAGTTTTGGCGTGTATATCCAAAGCAACATTTTCATATTGATTTTTATGGTGGTTGCTACATACCAGAACAGGGTATTCTGCGTTTAGCAGAAGCTTTTCCAATGTAGTCCTGACGAAGGCAGGCGTTTCACCCTTACGCTCTGATGCGCCCATAATAAGCAATTCTGCGTTAAGATATTGGGCATACCGATGAATTTGTTCGAATACGTGAGCGCCTTCTGCAAAATGCGTCTGAATTTTTACATCGGGGGCCGAGATATTATTCTTGGCTAACTCATTTATTTTGAACAATAAAGATTCATGCCTTTTTCGTTCAGACTGATCTATTCCAAGGGCGCGTAAGGTTCTTCGAACATGGAGCAAATGTATGGTGGCATTGCTCATCGTTGCAAGTTTACTTGCGCGTTGGATTAGTATTTCGTCTTTATGAGAAAGGTCTACAGCGACTAATATTGTGTTCATGATCGCCCTCCCCATTGTGTGATGGTTAGAATATGCATTTTTTTATTCCTTAAAATTAAATTGAAAATTTTACGCTCTTCTTACCGCTCTTAAGAATTGAAAGAGGGTATTAATAGTGTATGTAAAAATTTGTATTTTTAAGAAATAGCAGGAGGGGCGCGTACGTTTATGTACTCGCCTAAAAGGCGTGCATGTATAATTTTTGCATAAGAGGTATATAAATATTTTGAGCCGAGTAATACATCAAGTTTAAAAGAAGGCGCGATAATGTCATGTGAGGCAAGATGTGTGTCATCGCGATCATCATTGCCTTTAACTTTAAATGTTTTTTGTGTGCGCGAGGCAAACTTAATGCCATTATTAGCCTCTAGGCTTGGGTGTTTTGGTGTGTTCTCTGCGCTTATAGAAGACGTTTCAATATGTAGGGGGGCATTCATTTGTGGGTTATGTATCCCCATAAATAGTGCCATTATCATAAGAGCATGGATGAGCATCGATCTCTTGGACACCTGCATATCGGTGCCCAGCGTAACAATTTCATTATGGCGTTTATTGAATGTCATCTATCTATTCTAACATGCTTTATTGGCATGTTTCTATGTCTTTTCTGCTCTAAGTTTTTTCCAATATTCTAAGCGCTTTTGTATATCACGCTCGAATCTGCGCTGTGCTGGATGGTAAAAAGAGAGTCTTCCTGTTTCTTCAGGAAAATAATCTTGTCCTGAAAAACTTTCCGCCGTGTCGGGGTCATAAATATAACCATCACTATAACCAGTATCTTTCATTAATTTGGTTGGGGCATTTAAAATATGCTTGGGTGGCATGAGTGACCCTGTTTCTTTTGCCGCTTTTTTCGCCGTACCATATGCGCGATATACACCAATAGATTTAGGGGCGGTTGCAAGGTAAATAAGTGCTTGTGCTAATGCCAGCTCACCTTCGGGGGAGCCTAATCTTTCATATGCCTCCCAAGCGGCAATGCACTGTGGCAGAGCTTGGGGGTCTGCAAGTCCGATGTCTTCAACTGCCATACGGGTCATCCTTCTGGCAATGAAACGCGCATCTTCACCGCCTGCTAACATACGCGAGAACCAATAAAGGGCGGCATCTGGATCGCTACCCCTTACGGATTTGTGTAGGGCGGATATAAGATTATAATGCCCATCGTTACTTTTATCATAGAGGGGGGCTCGGCGTTGAGCCATGGTCATGAATTGCTCCGCATCTAATTTTTTGTCCTGAGAAAAAACTTTTTCAGCCAAGGAAAGTGCATATCGTCCATCTCCGTCGGCCATCGTTTTAAGCATTTCGCGTGCTTGATCTGTTAGAGGAAGGGTGCGTCCCTCTTCCTTTTCTGCTCGGTCAAGCAGTGTTTCTAAGGCGTAATCACTTAAGCGTTTGAGGACTAACACTTGGCAACGAGATAAAAGAGCAGCGTTTAACTCAAAAGATGGGTTTTCTGTTGTCGCGCCAATTAAAATAATTGTCCCGTCTTCAACAACAGGCAAGAATGCATCTTGCTGGGATTTCATAAAACGGTGAATTTCATCGACAAAGAGCAAAGTTTGTTGTCCTTTTTGCCTTCTGATTTTTGCGGCTTCAAAGACGGCTTTCAAATCTTTAACGCCTGCAAATATTGCTGATAGTTGTTCGAAATGCAGGCCAGATGTTTCTGAAATTATGCGTGCTAATGTTGTTTTTCCGCAACCAGGAGGGCCCCAAAGTATCATGGAAGATATTTTTTTAGAATGTGCCATCTGCCATAGGGGCATGCCCTCGGCAGTTAAATGTTCTTGGCCTGTTACATCGTCTAAATTATGTGGGCGCAGGCGGTCTGGCAAAGGGCGTGGAAGCTCTTTAAGCGTATCATTGTTGTTATGTGCGCCGAATAAATCACTCATAAAGTACAAATAGAACAACTAAAGAACAAAGGCAATCATGTGATCGCATAGTTAGATAATAAAAGAAAGAAAATGGTGGACCCGATCAGTCTCGAACTGACGACCTCTTCGCTGCCAGCGAAGCGCTCTACCAACTGAGCTACGGGCCCTTAAAATCAGAAAGTCATTTATTGAAAATTTTGATGTGTTTGTAAAGAGGCTTCAATAAAAAAAGCCGCCCTAATGTTAGAGCGGCTTTCAATTCGTTTAAGGGCCTATATTATTCTCTGTTGCCGAGGAACATAAGCAGGAACTGGAACAAATTGATGATGTCCAGATATAGGCTCAAGGCGCTCATCACTGCCAGTTTATGAAGCGCTGAAGCGCTGTCATTGGCATTATACATTTCCTTAATGCGCTGGGTATCGAAGGCGATCATCAAGGTGAATACCAATACGCCGACAGCCGAAATGATGAAAGCCATCATTGTGCTGGCGAGGAAGATATTCACGACAGAAGCGATGATCAAACCGATCAAACCCATGAACAGGAATGAACCCATGCTCGATAGGTCACGTTTTGTTGTGTAGCCCCAGATCGACATGACACCGAACATAGAAGCTGTCACAAAGAATGTCTGCGCAATACTTTCACCGCTATATACGGCGAAGATGTATGACATCGATAGGCCGAGCAACCCTGAGAACAGATAGAAAACACTGCTGACGGCTGTATTGCTCATGCGGCGGACATTGCTTGGGTTTAAACCGAAGAAAATAATGCCGAGCGGTGCTAGCATCACAACCCATTTAAGAGCTGTGCCGTGGACAGCTTGAAACAATGCAGGTGTCATAGCAGTTGCATAAGACACGATGGCTGTTATCAGCAAGCCAAAGCACATAATTTTGTAGACACGTGCGAAGTGAGCGCGAAGACCAACATCATATTGGCTAAGGCTTTCTGCACGGTTAGTTAGATGATCATTCATCTTTTTTACTCCTTTGTTAACCGTAATTAAATATTACGCGTATAATATGTGATATGCATGCCGCATTTTCAAGGTAAATCGGACGGTAAGACTTGTTTTTCTAGGGGAAAGCCCCCATACTCATTGCGGATGTAAGGAGACAATAATATGCGTAAAACACTTTTGGCATTTATCGGAATAATAGCTTTTGTAATGGCTGGGCCGTTACTGGCGCAGGAATGGCCTGTCGCAAAAGTCGCGCCACCAAAAGAGATCCCGAAACCTCTCGTTAAACTTCAAGAGGAGGGAGCGCAGATTCGCTATCTCGGGAAATATGATAATTTCCATGGCTGGATTGTATTTAATAAAGGGCGCCCGACATTCACTTATACGTCTGATGACAATGATATGTTTTTCCAAGGCATGCTTTTTGATGCACGTGGCGAAAATGTCACCCTCCAACAACTTCAAGAATTTCGTATGCGCGATGCCGGCGACAGCTTTGATTCTTTAAACGAAGTGAGCCGTATGATTGTTGAAAGACAAAAACAAGAAGGCCTGATAAACGCGAATGAGAAGCTTACTAAGCGTGTGCAAAATGAAGATGTAGGTAGTGATGAAACCACACCGGAAGCTGAAAACACACCAGATAATTCGTCTGCCCCTTCACAGCAAAGTAATAATACTGCGCCAATCCAGGCCCAAGGCCCAGACGCAGCGTCACAACAGCAAAGTGCTACATTGAGTAAGAGTGACCGCTTAATGCAAGATATGGCGGGTGCAAACTGGCTTAGTTTTGGTAATGCCGCGGCGCCGGAGATTTATGCGCTAATTGATCCTGATTGCGTGTTCTGCCGCAAGGCAATGGCGGGCTTTAAGCCATATATCGATGCTGGGCAAATTGAAATTCGTCTCGTGCCTGTAGGTTTTACGCCTAAAGCTAAGCGCGTGGGTGCGCTCGTTCTGGCTGCGGCGGATGGTATGGCGCTTTATTATAACTATATCGCGGGTAAAAATAATGATCTTGGAAAAGATGTATCCATTAATACGCAAGGCGTGGACCGCAATATGACCGTCATGGATTCATGGGGCTTTGATGCGACACCGATGATTTTCTATCGGAATGCGGCTGGTCAGGTTAAGATTGTTAAAGGGGCGCCAGGAGATTATGATGTAATCTTGCAAGATATTTCTGGATCGTAGGGTTTTTTTATGGTAATTCCAGCCTCTTAAGTGCATGTGAAGATATAAAGAATATGGATAGTAAGACATTATATAATATTAAAGTTTTTGAAAAACTGGGGTCGCCTTTGATGAACTCGGTGCTGCGCGCGGCTTATCAAAAAGAAGGTGCGGTCAGCGCTGATGATGCCAACCAGATCGCATCACTTATTAGTACAGCAGTGAAGATGAGCCAAAGCCTGACGGGTAATTTTGAACCTGAAGATGCGGATGATGCTGATGCACTTAGATTGGCGCTGGCCTGTCTGACAAGCCCGATTATCGCTGAGCATTACGCCAAGACTGGTAAGGTTCTCAGTGATGATGAAATTACCAGTTTCAAAAATATTTTTGATCATGTGCTGGGCTTTACTGATGGATTCACGAAAGCGAAAGAGGCGGCGAATAGAAGATTGCGATTAGCAAACCCAGACCCTCTGGCGGTGTCAGAGCGTTTATTGTTCGATGACGATCAAATGGCGCTTCAGGGAATGCAGGCGATGCTTCCGGTTATTATTCGTGTTGCGGAATACTCTTTTGGCCGCGACCCTAAAGAACTTTTATCCGAGATCTTCACAAAATTGAAAAGCCGCGCGAAATTATTAGCGAAGTCACTATACGGTAAAAATCTGGATGAGACGGATCAAAGCTTAGCGGAACTTGGGATATTGAGATCTTTGACGCATATATATGCGTCTTGTCACAGCGCTGAGCGCCGCCGTATTGAGGAGATGGATGAAACAAAACGCGAGAAACTCCTGAAAAATGGTGTTGTGCCGCTTGATACGCTTTGGCAGATGTTTGAAATGCGCTCCGGTCTGATGGTCGCGCTGACACAAAGTATGACGGCACAGGGTAGTAAAAGTGCAACGGATGGAAATGCGCCAAAGGATAGTGCATCTGAGGAGAAAAGTCCTATGGGCTTCTTCGCAAAGCCAAAGGCAGATGATGATACCGTACACGAAAGTCAATCAGATGACGATGGGGAAGGGGGTAAGGCTGGCTCAGGGGGTAGTCGATCTGCGAAGCCAAGTAGCAACCCAATGTCTTTCTTCTCTAAAAGAACGGGATAAGTTGTAATGCCACGGGCAATAAAAATAAGCCATGAGGCTTGGAAATAAGGGGGCAATATGCTTGCTAAAGTTATTGCTTCATGTCTATATCTTGCATCTCAAACGTATCAGGTGCCACCAGAGGTTATGATCGGTATTATGAGTGTTGAAGGTGGGCGTGTCGGGCAGGCTGTCGCCAATACAAATGGGAGTTATGACCTTGGCCCCATGCAGATTAATACGATTTGGATTCCTGAATTAGCGAAATACTGGAAAGTGTCAGAAGGCACGGCGGCGAAGTGGGTGCGCGATGACCCTTGTACGAATTTGAATGTCGCAGCATGGATTTTGCGTCAGCATATTAATGAAACGGGCTCATTATCAACGGCGATTGCCTATTACCACTCCAGAACACCGCATCGGGGGAAGAGTTATAAGCAAAAAGTTGTAGCCGCTTTGCGTAAGAAGGGCTTATTACGTTTGAAAGATGAAAAAGAATAGTTTAAATAAACTTTGGGGTAGGCTAAAGAAGGGGCTATAGTTTATGGTCCAAAACCGTTAGTATAGTAGAGTTAAAAAACGAATCGTCAAAATGAATATGCGAATAACGAAAAAAATCGAGGTTATGGGGGTGTTTGCGGCGCTTATGTTGCTGGCGGCATGTCATGGTGTTATAAAGCCTCGCACAGCGCAAGAGCCTCAGATTGTGACATCACCTGATTCAGTAACTGTCAGATTGGCCGAAGCGGCAGACCGTGCGTCAAGGTCTTTGGAAACATTGGCCGCAGTTGAGCAGACGCGTAACCCAAATGTCGCTATTGCGTCTATTCCGAATGCGCCGCAGGAATTGCGCCGTACAATGTCTTTGGACTGGTTTGGCCCTGTTGAGCAAGTGACGCAAACAGTAGCTGCCCGCGCTGGTTATACATTTAAAGTCTTTGGTAATACACCGCCGACCCCTGTTATTGTTACTGTTAAAGCGCAGAACAGACAGCTTATCGATCTGCTTAGAGATATTGGTTTGCAGGTCGGCACGATGGCAAATCTAAAAGTGGATGCACGAAGCCGTGTTGTTGAGCTTTATTACCCATCTGCGTTAGATCAAACCTCATCAGGAGGGTAAGTCTATGCGCGTTTCTTTTCTTGGTCTTTTATGTTTATCCCTTTTATCGGTGGTGACTCTATTATGGTCTCCTTCGTCTTCGGCTCAGGAGCGCAATTTCGCACCGCCGCCAAGCTTGCCGACATTACAACATGTGAAACCAGAAAGTGCGATTGAAGAAGCTATTAAGCAACCGCCTTCACTGCGCCGTGAAGCCCTCATAAATGCGGCTCTTTCTTATGGTGCGCGCGGCGGATTGGCGAGACGCTTATATGAAATCCAGCAGGAATTAGATGGCAAAGCGGCTTATATGGACCGTACGTACAACTTTAACCAGCTTCTTATTCGTGGCCCATCAGGTGTGCTAATTGAACCGCCTGTTGTTTCAGAGGGGCAAGACGCATTGATCATTGAAGATGATGGACAGACGGCGGCTGTGGCTGAGCTTCTTTTGAATATTAATAAAAACGCGCGTATCGTTTCAACGGGACGTAACTGGCGTAATTATCTCGAACGTACATGGGAAGAGGTGGCGCCGCCACCTGACTTGCTTTTACCGCGTAATGAAGAAGAGCGTATGCTTTGGGTTAAGAACGTACGCAAGGGCTGGGATGAAGGATATAAGCAAGGGGATGAAGTTTTCCAAGCTGATCTAGATCGTTTAGCGGCCCATTTTGAAGGTATGGTACGTTATCGTATGCTTCTGAAGCAAAATATGATCTCGGCACCTTACGCGCTTCTCGAAGAGCGCGGTGTGACAGGCGGTGGTAGTCAGATGCGTGTCGGTGACCGTGCGATTACAATTACTGGTCCGTCTCAACTCAATTCAAGGGCAGAAGAATGGCAACCCGCAAACCGATAAGTCTAAAAAAGGCAGGGCAAGGCCCGGGTGACATCTGGCCAGATGAGCCGGATCGCTTTACGCCTGATCATGTTGACCCGCTTCTCTTGTGGTGTATTGATCAGGGTGCCTCAGACATAACAATCCAATCGGACCGTCCTGTTTATAATGATATTCATGGCAAGCTCTATCCAGCAACATATAGAGCCCTAGACTCTGGTGATATGGCCGTGTTCCTCGGTAAAATTTATGGCGCTGAGGCGCAGGCGCGTCTGGCTTCGGGGAAAGATCTGGATGTGTCCTATGAGATTAGGCCAGACCGGTATTCAAGAACACGCTTTCGTGTGAACATTACGGCGATTTTGTCGCAGGGGCGTGATTCGGCGCAAATAACGATGCGTTCTTTGCCGTCTGAGCCTCCGCGCTTGGAAGATTTGAGTATTGAGGACGATATTATTGATGCGATTGCGCCAAGGCAGGGCATGATTGTAATTACTGGCCCAACTGGATCGGGTAAGACAACATTGTTAGCGGCGGCAAATCGTATGCTTCTAGAAAGACCTCAAGGGTGCGGCAAGCTGTTGACCTATGAAGCGCCGATTGAATTTACCTATGATACAATTAGCTCACCGCATTCTCTTGTATCGCAAACAGAGAT
>PALX01000033.1 GCA_002710775.1 Micavibrio sp.
GCCTTGCTTCTAATTTGCTTTTCAAAGAACCTTTGCGCTAGCACATCTAATGTCACGTGGCGGGGCTTTCCGCTTTTGCTTTCTGCGATGTAAATCGTTCCAGCATCTTCATTATAGTCCTCAGTTTTAAGTCGTGTTAACTCACCATATCTGCATCCAGTGAATAAAGCAGCTTGCACCACAGGGCGGAATACAGGGTCACAAGCGTTTACTAAGCGCCCACACTCATTAATGCGCAAGAAATCAATTTTGGCCGTGTCTACGCCTCTGTAGGGCTTTACACGGCGCCAAGCATCATCACTCGGTACTTTTCCTTCATAATAAGCCCTGTTCAACGCGGCTTTTAAGCTTGTTAAAATACGGTTTGCTGTATTCTTGCGCTTACGAAGATAATCATCCTCTTTCTCTGCATCTTCTTTAAACGAAACTTTACCTACTTTAGAGCGGGTACGTGGTTTCTCCTCAGCAAGGCGTTTGTGCCAGTCTGAAATCTTTTTAGATGTAAGCTCCGTAACAATAATAGGCCCAAATTCACTACGTATATATGCGTCTATCGTATATCGAACGCGCTTGGCAGATTTTCCATGGTTTTCTAAATAGTCCATATACTCATCAAGCGCATCATTGACAGTATATTTAGCGACACCCATCCCTTTTTCTATGCGTATGGCTTGCTCAAACCAACTTCTTGCCCTCTCTTGTGCCTGAAAGAAACCCAATACATCAACGCCATCAGCATCTCGTATATCATCTGCAGTGCCTAAGCTCTCCATTTTGAAGCCGCTGCCCAGACGCAAACGGGCTATCCATGTCCCACCTTTAGCGCCCTTACGATAACCAACATGTGCATTACGATCTATACGCACCCAATATGGGTTTTTATTCTGTTCCAATTTCTGACGAGCTGTGCGTGTATCTAATTTAATATTCTGTATTCTGCGTGCCATGTATGCCTCCCAAAACGTAGTGCTGTTTTTACTACTATTACAGAGAAGGTTATCGAGGGTCAATAAAAATCATATATGTATCAACACATTGATTTTATTAATTTATATACGTTCACTGATATTCGCTTATGTATATGTTTTTCCCCTTTCACGGCGGCAACACGGGTTCGAATCCCGTACGGCTAAAAGTTTCATTTGTAGTACTGTCATTCATTCGATATTTAATCACGCATAAAGAGGTTAAAATGAGTGAAGTTAAAACCGTTAGTGCTAAAGATGTAATTGATGAAATACAAAAAATTGAAAAACAAGTTTATATAAATGAAGGTCACATCACTATTAATATAAGCTACGAATATGCTTTGCGGCCAAGGGTAAAGCCCTGCATTAGAGGCCGATGACAATCAAGGCCCTTAAAAAAAGTGTATTTGATAAATATGTTCTATGGGAAAATGGTGCCGGAGAAGGGAATCGAACCCCCAACCTTTCGATTACAAATTTGATTATGTCTAGTTCAATATAGTGTAATATGCTTTAATATACGGTCATATATGTCCGCTAAAACACTCGCCCCTATTGCTCCCTCAGGCAAAATAAAAACTAGCGCTTTTAATATAATCTAACCTCACAAAAGCTGGTTCCGCCTTATTAGAGCCTTTTTAAATCTCTGTAACCAGATAGCCATTTGTTTCTAGTGTATCTGCACTTAGGCCTGTGAGATCAGTTAGACGCGCGACTGTAGCAAAGCTATCGCCACCGCCATTCTGGTCAATCTGTAGAAGGCTGTCCGACCCATCATCAACAAACTGCACAAAGTCAGAAAGCGTATCAGTAGAGCTATCGTAATACCCATCTAAGATCTGCGCGATATCGATAACGTCACTTTCGCTTGTGTCAAAATCCCTCACCTCATCAATATTATTGAAGGCGTCTGCATCAAAATTGAATGTGTCTGCCCCATCCCCGCCATAGAGGATATCAAGACCATCATTTCCTGAGATATCGTCATTGCCGACACCGCCATGAAGGTAATCAGCACCATCACCGCCAGTAATCGTATCAGCGCCACTACCGCCATGAATATCGTCATCTCCATTAGCACCGCCCAAGCTATCATCACCACCCTTACCAATAACAACATCATTACCCGTTGTACCAGAGGTAAAATCATATCCAGATGTGCCAGTGATCCAGTTACCGTAATCATCCAGCTGATCTGTCTCAAACCCATCATCAAAGCTCAGTTTTTCAAAGTGGTATTTAGCATTTGATGAGCGCTGAGCACTCAACTGTATTTCGTCCACACCTGAATCAATAATGATCTTTGTATTATTGCTTTGGAAGTCTACTATTGAGAGATCATTAATAGTAGTAGTACCTGCTATATGAACGGTATCTATATCGCTTCCATTATTAGTGCCTACTTCATTAAACACATCTAAGCCAGATGTATACACATAAGTGTCATGACCTCTTGATCCTACAAGATAGTCATTACCTGTACCGCCCGACATATAATCATCTTGAAAGCCACCATTGATATCATCATCCCCAGCTTCGCCATAAGCCGTATCGTTATCATTCCCGAGATTGATTTCATCGTTACCGTCACCACCATAAATGGTGTCTCCACCACTCTTAGCGTTAATATAGTCATCCCCAGCACCTGCATACACAACTGTATTGCCGGTACCAGTTAGTTCAATACGATCATTTCCGTTACCGCCATATATAATGTCGTCACCGCCCCATGAGAAGATTGCATCATCGCCATCTCCGCCATCAATAGTATCATTACCTGTATCACTTCCAATAAAGTCATTACCAGCACCGCCATCAATGTCATTATTACCGCCATAGCCCATAATGTAATCAGCATTAGTCGTCCCAGTGATTGTATCGTCACCTGTCGTCCCTTCAATCACAAAGTCGAGGTCTGTGAGGTTCTTAATGGTGCCATCAGCCCATTCGAATATGTAATCCACTGAACCAGAACCGTATGCATCATCAATCAGAACCTGAGTATCTGTTGATGTTCCTGTGTAATGAAGGGTCAAAGCGCCTAATGACCCAAGGTTTGTTTGGAATGGGTTATTATCCGCAAAGGTGAAATAGTAATCAGTATTATCGTAGTCCAGATTCTCAAAGTATATCTTGTTGCTATCAAAGCTATCCAAAATATAGATTTCTGAGCCTGCTGTCCCATCCTCGTGGAACCATAAATGGAACACATCATCACCCGTCCCGCCATTTATATAAGTAGCGCCAGCCTGAACATAGAATGTATCGTTGCCACCACCGCCATAGAAACGATCGAAAGTATTGTTTGAATAATCACCGTCTTCAATCGACGTATCTATCGTTGCATTGAGATAATTGGTAATATCGTAGAAAATGTCATCACCATTGTAACCGCGGACATCGTCGCGGCCGCTTCCAGCAACAAAAACATTATTCGTATAATTATCCCCTTCGATATCATCGTCATAATCAGAGCCAATAATATTCTCGATATTGCTAAGGGTGTCTGAACCTTGCCCTGTTGCTGTACCAGCAGCGAGGTCAACTGTCACACCAGAAGTGGCAGAGGCATAACTGATAGTATCATTGCCTGCACCTCCATCGACAGTGTCATTACCTTCACCGGCATCGATAACATCATCGCCTGTTGTACCCGTGATTGTGTCGTCACCAGATGTTCCCGTAATAGTTTCATCAAAGCTAAGCGCGGTTAAATCAATCAGCGTCGAATCCACCTCAAGTTCTTCAACCTGATAATCCTGCGCCGCATCGTAGAATGAGGTTAATGTAATTGAGCCCAAACCCGAGACAGTGATAACAAGGTCATCACCGCTTTGCGCATAGGACAAATCAGCCTCAACAATCCCCGAAGCCATCACCAGCCTGTCAAAAGTCGTACCCGATGAACTACTCTCGTTAATAACATCATCGCCACTAGTGTAGTAATAGGTATCAGCCCCATCGCCGCCTGTTAGGGTGTCATTCCCCGAACCAGCGTGAAGCGCGTCGTCACCAGCAAGCCCATTTAGCGTATCGTTACCATCATATCCATAGATTTCATCGTCTTCTGACCCAACATAGGTAACACCCGTCAATGTATCCGCACCAGACGTGCCGTACAAAGAGAATGACGTTCTATCTAAATGCAGTTCAGTATTATCATCAAACACAATAGTTTCTAGGTCACGGCGAGAATCATAAAATTGATTACTCACTTTAATAGTTTCTGAGCCATAGGTAATAGCAAGTGTATCTGATGAGTTCCCACCCGTCCGGTAATCATATCCATTTGTTTGCGTATATGTCAGGTCATGCGCCTTAATCCCGCCTTGCATATAAAGCACAGCATCATTGTCATAAGCAGTTGTCCCAATGGAGTCATTTCCATCTCCCGCAGACCAATAAATATTTTGTGATGAACTCACGCCAATGATAATTTCATCATCACCCGTCCCACCATAAATTTCAGCGTCATCATAATTATCAACTTGGAATATATCATTCCCGGCCCCACCATATAAAGTGGCGTTTACACCAGTTAATATATCATCACCCTCTTCACCATATCCGACACCACCATTACGCACATCAATTTGGTCGTTGCCATTGCCGCCCCAAATTTCAATGCCCCTCCTCAGGTTGTCGTTACCATCCCCGCCATAGAGCGTACTATCACCACTCCAGCCATCAATATAGTCATTGCCGTCAAGGCCATAAATTGTATCATTGCCTTTGGTGCCAAAAAGATTATCATTACTAGAGGTTCCCGTCATGACAAGTCCTGCGGTCAAATCTAAAGTTGAACTGTCATCAAAGATAATTGTTTCAATGTCACGTCTATCATCGATTAGCTGATTACTAATCGTAATAACTTCAGTCTCATCAATTTCGATAGCAAGAGCATCTGTCATTTCATCCAAGAAAGGGTCATACCCTTCTGTTGAATAGAACCTCAAATCTGCGGCAGTCATACCGCCATGAATGTACAATGTTGCATCATTATCATATACGCTTGTCATGATAGCATCGTTACCGTCGCCAGGCGTCCAATGAATTTCTGTGTTTGAGTTTGCACCTATTTCTATTTGATCATCGCCAAGACCTCCATAAACTATCGAGTCATCCTCTGCCAATATATAGTCATCACCTTCACCGCCATACATAGTGCCATCACCGGACAAGAGGTCGTCGCCGTCTTCGCCATAGCCAACACCGTTCCTGATATCAATTATATCATCACCCTCACCGCCATAGATCGTGCCTTGTGAAGAGATCGTATCATTCCCGGCATCACCATAAACAAGGCTCCCCGCACTACCGCCTGTGAAGAAATCATTCCCACCTTCACCATAAAATGTATCGGCGCCGCCATTGGCCCAGACAAAGTCATTGCCTTCCGTGCCATTAAAGGTTTCGTCCAGACTACTACCAATAAAAATATTGCGTGTATTTAAAAGAACATCATCAATATCAAGAAGTGAGGCGGGATCGCTATCTGCAACAAGTGTAGAAAGCGTGCTGTAGTCTGTGCTTGATAAATTACCAACACCAATGACTTTATTAATGACATGGAACACACTACCCCACGCATCTTCCAAGCCCTGCCCTGTAAGGGCCATATTGTCAAACAAGGTCTCTATTGCTGTAAAATCGAGCGTATAGCTCCCCGTCCAATCTCCTGTAAACGGATTATAATCGCCTGTCGTACTGAAAATTTCTTCCCCTGCCGGTGTCTGGAGTAAAAGCTTGATCATCATCTCACGATAGAAATCAAAGAACGCACTTTCCAAAATTTCTGCCGCATCAGCATTTGGCTCTGTCTTGTCTGCCAGACCATATGCCTCACTATAGAACTCGTCATCACTCATCTCTTCCAAGAACTCAACAATGCGTGCATCGATGTTTGGCCCTCTTGAAGTCGGACTAACCCCATCAACGCCTGCCCATGTATACAACATGTCATACATCGTGCTTTGCAGGTCAAAGCTTGGGTCTAAAAGTTCATCCAAAGATTTTGTTGCGATATCTTCCACCTGTGTCAAAAGAGCGGAATCCAAACTCATCGCAATATGCAAATCTGGTAAATTCCCATACCCACGCGCAGAGGGTAAGAAAAGCACCCGAATATCCAAATCATATGACTGGTCATAGCGTGTATTGGCTTGATCCAGCAAGAACCAGGCCTCACCAATAACCTGAGCCTGCCCATTTATCGTAAAGGTACTCTCATGCGAAATACGGTGCCCTTCAATCGTATAATTCACATTACTGTCATTCAAAGAGATTGCCGTAATACCAAGGCTGCTCAAAGAAAACATCTCGCCGCTTTGTGATATACCGTCTGAATTGACGTCCTGCCAAACCAGCAAATCACCGAACTGTGCGTCACTCGCATCAATGACATTATCACTGTTGCTGTCCAACACGGACAGAGCGGAAAATCCATCCTGTGTTTCACTACCGAATAATTCCGTTTGCGTGGAGATCACCCCATCGCTATTGGCATCCAGCGCCAACAACCCGTCATCCGGCGCAACCCAGCCCGCCGCCTCGGCGAAGCCGTCCGTATCCAAGTCCCAGTAAACACCGTTTTCGACACTCAGAAGCTCAATACCATCCCCGTCCAGATCAAGGACCAACGGGTCAATCGGCACAACTTCCGCCAAAATAGACGCCTTAAACTCGCCCAATACATTCCCAAACCAATCCTCAGGAGAATACCGTCCATCCTCCGCTCCGAAATCACGCGAAAAGAATTCATCTTCCCAAAATTGTTGCACATCACCAATATTTGCGATGCTTTGCGCCAAATCGACTTTAGCTTGGTCTATACCTACGGTCCCATCAACACCTCTTAATAGCACATCATCTGCATATTTATCCGTCCAGAATGCATGGTTGGCCAGTTCTTCGGCAAAATCTTCTGCAGGTACATCCACATCAGGAAGTGGTGGCAACGGTGGCAAATTTTGGTCTAAGAAATCAGAAGCCTCTTCCATAGCGTCATCATCTGCCGAGCCTGCAGGAGCAAGCATATCAGCGAAGCTTCTGCCACCTCCTATGGCTGAAGCATCTAAGTAGCGCAAATCATAGCTAAATATAACATCGTCATTTGCATCCCACACTTTCAAAAGACTTGAATTACCCACAGACGTGAACTGGTCCTTAATAAGCAAAATATCAGAACCATAACTTTGTATTTTTAAATCATTAGAAGACGCTACAAACTCGAGATTGGATAAGTCACTTATCGTTAAATCCAGCATATGAATTGTATTTCTGGAAAAAGCACTTGTGTCACTATACACGACGCCAGTACCAGCGATATCTATATATATGTGATCACTACCTTCTGTGAAATAATGGTTGTGGCCTCCACCACCACGCAACAAATCACTATCTAAGCCTCCATAAAGATAGTCATCACCACCATTACCAAAAATCTGATCTACACCATCTCCACCAAAAACAACGTCCTTGCCACTACTTCCATGAATCGTGTCATTTCCATCACCGCTAGAAATGACTATGTTACCAAATGTGTTCGTAATAACATCATCGCCATCGCTTCCCACAAACAATGTAAAATCATTAGAACTTTCCAAACTACCGCTAACAGAAAAACTACCTCCATTATTTTCTGCGGCCAGACTTACTTTCTCATATACACTAGTTGTATAGTTCCCTGTGATTTGTCCCAATACATTAAGGGCATCTAAATAGTTCAAATTATCCAATGACTGATCGACTAATTCTTCCCGAGTATCCGACAACAAACCACTGTGATAGTTGGAGTCTATTGAACTCCATAGGCTAGAGGTAAAATCAACTTCCAGCTTATGTCCGCCAGCATTATCAACATATGTTAGTGCGCCATCATGAAACGCATTATTAGTTTCTTCAAAAAAGGCTAACTCACCCGCAAATTGAACATACACACTACTCAAAGAATAAGCGGCATCATCAACCACTGAATTTGTATTGCTAAGCTTTAAAACCGCGCCCAGATCATTTGCATCATCATACAACGCTCTTATTGCTGTATCACCATATACGAGCGAACCTTCATCAATGGCTGAATAAGCGATCATCTGCCTTAAAATAGTAGAATACTTTTCTTCTGTAGCAAGCTCGCCCGTAAAAGAACCCACCCCTAAATCTTCAGCAAAATCATTATCAAATAAAACATCCCAATGATATGAAGCCGCATATTGCCAATCCGTCTGAGTAATCTCGGACGCCTCTCCTAAAAAAGAAGAATCTGCAAACCCGTGTATGATCAAAGTTGTGATATCATGCTTTTCCTTACCACTGAGAGAAACATTAGCGCCTAAACTATATGCAGTCGCAGGAACTCCTACAAAGTCATTATCCAAAGATTCTCCTTCAATGCGGTGGGCTTCTATACCGGAATCATCAACCACCCAAGGCGTATCTGTATCATAAATTAATGCCCTCAGATCTGGATCGATATTAGAAGCGGACAAAACTTGCGCATTAGCGGCGGCGGCTGAGAAAGCCATACTATCGTATATAAGGGCGTCTTGACCGTACAAACTCCCAACATATCCAGACAATCCACCACCTAACGAATGCCCCGTCAGCGATATATCAACTGTTTGATAGTCCACACCACTACCATCTAATGCAACGGCAACATCCTTGTAAAACTGGATTGCCATCAATCCTTGTTCGCTTTCTACATCACCGACACCTAGAGGCCAACCATGTATAGTATCCCCTCCTGAAAGAGAAAGGTCATCTGTTCCACGGTATGAGATTACGATATCGCCAGCATTTGGTTCACCTGAATTATATTGGTATGCTACTGCATAGAAGCCAATATCCTCCGCAGAAGCATCTCCCAAACTATCGTAAATTGTAACACTACCAATTTGCTGGGATGTACTCTCCGATAAGGCTATTCCACCGTCATAACCACGATTATATGAGTCCATTGATAAAATGGCATTAAAAAGATTTTGATTAATTGTCATAAATTACTCTCCCCGTTTAAAAAACCCACCATGCATTCCATAAGGCGCGCCTCTTGATGTACTCCCCCCATGTAAGTAGCTTCCATCCAAAGATTCTAACCATGCAAGAGAAGCGTCTACCTTCCTTGTAATACGCTTATTCGTCATAGTGATTTGGATATTTTTAATGTCTACATTTTCGCCAAGGACAAAAGGTATCATTGACGCCTCAATTTTCTGTGCTGTTTTAGGATCATTGATATCTTCAAAGTAAACAAATTCCGGCCAGTGTTCTTTTGGTAAAGGCGCAGATGTCCCTGCCTTTATATTCGCAAGTTTTCGTATACCATCTGGCGTGTAGGCGGCCGCCCTTTTTTCTAACAATGCATCAAGCACATCGGTATGAGACCCATTCTGGTCCATTATCGCAAAGACGGTGGGACGGTCTTTTATATCTATAACCACAGCCTCACCTTTAACTTTTTTTGAGGACGTGACTTGCGGTAGCTCTAATAAAGGCATAGGTGAGGCCACTCTAACTTGCCTTACCGCTGAGAATGTCTGATCTCCATCCGGCGTTGAAAGGGTAATGGCGATTTCGTAACGCCATGTTCTGGTCGGCGCTTTGTAATCATAGGCCAGATAAAGCCCAACAATAACGGATACTATGATAATAAGTGGCTTGAGCTTCATTTTGACCTCCCTGTTCTTTAAAACCTTGCCCTAGAAAAAAATAAAATAACAGTCTTGTTTTTAAATTTTTTACAAGCTACCCTAAATTCCTTCCAAACATAACCATAGGTTGGCCCCTTTAGCTACTTCCCGACCAAGAGCTAAACTCTGCATTTTGAACTGCAGGCAATTAACATCTATAAAAAAAACACACCGCGATAATATGCATTGTGTAAAATACAAGGCGCCTAAAAACATATATGGCTTCCAGTCATCCGCTAAATTTAGTACTTATTAAGTATGAACTTAGAAAATTACATTGAATCACTGCCTACAAAGAGAAAATTAAGTGGGGCAAAACATACTATTCTCACACTCTTGTGGAGCAGCAGTGCAGAGTTCCCTAGAAGGTGGGTAAGAAGTTCTGAACTTTTAAACGCCACGGGCCAAAAATATTTTGATAGACGAGCTCGTGAGTTAAGAGATGAAATTGGATGTGACTTAGAATCTAAGTACGTAGAGGAATTTAAAGAGCATGCATGGCGGCTTAACAGCAATAAACTTCTCAAAGCAAATCCAAGAGAGTATCTAACATCCGCTGATAAAAAACGTCTATTTGAAAAGCATAATTTTGTATGTGCTACGTGTGGGAAAAAAATTGATGCTGGTGTAAGGGGATTACAAGCTGATCACAAAATCCCTCTCTCAAGAAGCGGTTCACATAAGTTATCCAATTGGCAACCAATTTGCAACAACTGTAATGTGGGAAAACGGAGAGCATGTGAGGGCTGCAACGACGAGTGCATATCCTGTAGCTGGGCATTTCCTGAAGAAGTAGGAATTAATACAGTAGTGAATCTACCACCAGAAATCTTGTCAAAACTAAATAAAATGTCCGGTGGAAGTCAGAAAGAATTGAACGAATTGATAAAACGTGCCATTCAAGAAGCAATAGGCAACTCTTGAACCTTTTTTCTTGTAATAGCCCCTAAGTTTTTCAGGCTGCTCAAAGCCATGTGTATTTGCCTCCCTACAGCATTAGCTACGGGGGGAGGAAAGGCATTCCCTATTTGGCGGTATGCGTGTGTTTTCTTACCAAAAAACTGCCAATCATCAGGAAAACCTTGTAACCGCGCTACCATTTCAAGGCTTAAGTATGGCATTTTTTCAAAACCTTCCTTACCTACAAAATCTTTTTCTGGTGAGTCATACGCAACTAAGTGACCATTTACACTTAACTCAGCCCAAGCCCTTTTCGCTCTAGTTGGCCCTAAATCTGGCCCACCATGCTTTTTAGAGCCGCCTACCAAAGTAGGAGCAATCTTGTTTGCCTTCTTAGCCCAATCTTCAACTCCATCCCAACCATTTTTACTCATCAAATCAAAAAGAGCTTCTCCGACAGTAGGGGGAGGAGATTGATTAGGCTCTGGCCAATAAAAACTGTCTGAGTATTCGTGTTGTAAAGCGGCCAAAACAACCCGTGGCCTTAGTTGTGGTACGCCAAAATCTGAAGCATTTAGGAGTTTCCACTCAGACCAATAACCCATGTCAGATAACTGAGCGTTAATAAAATCTCTGTAATCAGAAAACTTAGGGTCTAATAACCCACGAACATTCTCCAACATAACAGCTTTGGGAGCACATTCTCTGACAACCCTAATAGCTTCATCAAACAGGTTACGTTCATCATCTGCTCCCAGTTGCTTTCCAGCATGAGAGAAAGGAGGACAAGGAACTCCTCCTGCGACTAAGTCTATATCAAAATTATAATGATCTGCCTTATAATCTTCTAAGTTACCTTCAATCACATTCCACTGAGGCCGATTCAATTTAAGAGTTTGGCAAGCATGGTGATCATTTTCTACCAAAGCAACATGGTCGAACCCAGCTTTTTCAAGTCCAATAGCTTGACCGCCTGCGCCTGCGCATAATTCAATAGATTTAAGCATGAAGTTCCTTCTAGTAGTATTTTGTCTTTAATCTTATACAATTTCAAATATTAAATAAAGAACAAAATAGGAACAAAAAAATGTTTTCCTCAAAAAAAAACTATTTTAAACACCGTAAATCACAAATCACTGCTTTCTGCAGAGTCCTTAAGAACACCATATTTAAATTCTTCTGGCACGATGTCAGTTTGCCGCCTGATCTCTTGTAAAAGCATTTTAGGATTCGAAAGAACAAAGACATCTTTACCAGTTTTTTGATCCATGTACAAAACACTGGGTGCAAACAAACTTAACCCTCTTAAACTCTGCGCAATCTCAGACCTTGTTGGATGAGTATCCTTATTAAGTATTTCTCTACATTTGTGCGCAATAACGTCACAACTCAGAATGTCGATCTTATCTTTGGTAACAAGCCCCTCTAGGGCTTCAACTATTGTCAATAAATCTACAATTTTTTCTTCCGCCATTTCGTTTTCAAGCTGATCTATCCACTTCGTTACCTTATCAGGGTCACTCAATGAAAATAATTCTTGAAGTTTAACAAGGCTTACTGGGCCGTACGACACTGTAATTGAAACTAATTTGGCCAAATCTTTAGCCCTCATAGGAGTCACGCCGTTTGCTTCTGCTTCTGTGACCACAGCCCCCGCTTGAAAACCTGGCGCAACGACCAAAGAATAATCCGCCTCATAATCTTCTCTATGACGCGCCAAGCCGGAAATATTTAAATTTCCAGTTTTTGCTCGCTTATGTTTTGTAGATTTTGCGTCATAGGTAAAACTATAAGTAGCTTTTTGATCATCTTCTTTAGGAGAAACAAATGCTGTCGCGACACCTTCTGGCTCACCACTAGCACCATACCTATCTACGCTAAACCCTATGTATTCTAATGCATCCCCTACAATATGCTCAAAAGGAGTTGCATCACTATCCCAACTTCCTAAAGTCGCAATGATTTGTGAGGCAGAATTTCGTCTAACTTGAGCCATCAACCTCAAAGCACGATCACGGTATAAAGATATATCGTCCAGAAGGTCTTCATTTATACCACAATTCAACATGTATGCATCGGTCAACAAATCAACTATAGCTGTATCTCGCATAGTGTTCGTCTGTTCTGATGTTTGTGAGTTTTCTTTTACAAAAGGATGGTTTTTGTTGATAGAAACAGACCTACTTTTGAGATCATATTTCACGTGCGGTTCATGCGGTGATTTTTCTTCAAAATGAACCTTCTCGATAGTTTTTGACAGATCCTCTTTGGTTGCTTTAACCCAAGCAGCTCTTTCTGTCTCTTCATCTTCTATAGAATTAGCATCAATAAATGGCGGCAAGGGATCATTGTTTTCAATGCTTGTTTGAATAGCATCATCTAGTACACCAACAGGAATATCACTAATTTGGTCTTTGATGCCTTTACTCGCATCGTCATATTTAACATCACTGAGTTTATTGTATTCTCTTCGGGCAAGGTTAAACAACTTTCTAAGCAACACCCTAACAATTCTTAAATCTTTTCCTTCCGCAATAGACTCCCTATTAGCCGCAATGAGTTTGTCCAATTCATCAATACGAACAGTAGCACGAAATCTTGCTAAAACTGAGTGATTAAGGTGTTCTAATTTAAATATATCATTTTCTAAGTTTATTACTCGCCCTAATACGTTTAGAAAAAATCCATTTGAAAGAGCTATGTCTTCGCTTTTGCCTCCAGTAATATTATCTTCGTAAAAACGGACTTTACCTGTTACTTCACCAAGTCCTTCAACATGAATGGACGGATATGGTTTATCATTTGAAGTAACATCGATCGTTGTTCCATCTTCCATTTCAAGCTCAGTTACGCCCAAGTCAGGTCCAATCACCCATTCCTTTTGTATCGTCTTATTGGCTTTTGACGGCGCTAGAAGCTTGCCGTTGATATCAATAGACATTGATGAACCCATCGGCAAAGCTGTGCTTAAAAGAAACTTAACCCAGCCAGTCTGTATCGAAACCCCTTCTTCTTTTAGAGAAGAAAGAATGGCTAGCGTCCAAGTGTCACCTGCTTTTTCAACTTCTTCGTGTTTTCCGCCGTATTCATCCTCCCAAGCATCATCATTTTTGATGTTTGGGACACCATTGGAAATTAAATCTGAAATCTCTTGCCCAAAGTCATACTGTTTCAAAAGATCATGAAGGTCTTTTTCGGATATCTCACGCACATCTAGCGGAATTTGTTCTAAATGAGCATTTTTAGCTTCGTCTATTCGTCTGTAATCCATGGTTACTATACGAATAACCCCATCACTTGCCTTGCAAACGTAAGTTAACTCATTACACAAAATATATGTGGCAAGTTTACCAATTCCAAATTTTCCGATTTGTTTTCTTGGACTTACGCCGCCATTCTCTCGCTTCTTGGATTCGGCTATATTCCACAGGGCTTCAAATCCTGAAACATCCATAGATAGACCGTCATCTAAAATCCAAATAGCCGATGTCTCATCATCCAAAACTTCCGGAATTTTAACGTATACATTTGATGCCCCAGCATCCCATGAATTAGTGACGAGCTCTTCAAATGCTTTATTAGGAGAAGAGTATAAGTGGTCACTTAAAAGCGCCAAAAATTGATTACTGAATCTTGCGTTAACACTATCTTTCGCATCGCCAGCTGTTGCAATAGGCGAATCAGAAGATTTTTGTTCTTTAGCATCTCCGTCTGAAACAACTAATTTAACCTCTGTCATAATTCCAATCTTTCGTATGCATCTTTAATAAATTTATAACACAGCTTTTTTTGGTTTCCACAGAATTGTGTAACTTCTCTCGTAGAATCGAACGGTTGGATGGTTTAATACACTTTTGTACCCAGCCCTATAATCTAGTATAAGTTACTGATATTTCACAAAAAATTTAATTTTTCGCTTGGTTTTCATTTGCGTTTTGAGTTATGGTTCTTNCTTATTAAAACCTTATTAGAAAGAAACACGTGCCCAAAGCTAAGATAACCAAGTCATTTGTTGATAGCGCGCCTTTAAGCAAAAAAGGGCAAGTGCTATATTGCGATAAAGATATGCCGGGTTTTTACCTGATTATCGGCAAAAGCGCTAAGACATATGCTGCGCAAAAAGACATACGCGGGCGTTCAGTTCGCTTTACCATCGGCAGACATGGGCATTTTACGCCCGAGGAAGCCCGAAAAATAGCGCGAGACAAACTCTATCTAATGTCACAGGGCATTAACCCAAACACCCTGAAAACGGAAGAGAAGCGCAAAGAGATCACCTTGGCCAAAGTGCTTAAAAATTATCAGGATACACGCAAGAATTTAAAACAAGCGACAAAAGATGATTACGAATACCACTTAAACAAATATTTAAGTGATTGGATGAACAAGCTTATGGCCGATATTGATAAAGACATGGTTATTGCGCGCCACTCTCTTATTGGTAAAAATCATGGACCATCTGTTGCCAATGGCACAATGCGCATATTAAGAGCGCTATTCAACCACGCCCATGCGAGCTTTGATATATGCGAAGTGAATCCTGTTGCTTATCTATCACGCACCAAAGCTTGGTACCCCATACGCAGAAAGCAAACATATATTAAACCTCACCAGCTCAAAGCATGGTGGAAAGCTGTGAATGATTTAGAAAATGAAACCCAGCGCGATTACTTATTATTCCTTCTTTTGACTGGCCTTCGCAAAAGTGAAGCGGCAAAGCTAAAATGGGCAGACATCGATATGCTCGATAAAACATTCACGATCATAGACACAAAAAACAGTGACCCTCTCACGCTTCCAATGAGTGATTTTTTATTCAGCATGTTTACCCAGCGCAGATTACGCTATGGCAATTATGATTACGTGTTCCCCGGCACAGGCGCACACGGGCATTTAATTGAACCGAAAGCATCTATATATAAAGTAGCGCAAAATTCAGGCGTTACGTTTACATGCCACGATCTGCGCCGAACCTTTCTTACTATTGCTGAAAGCTTAGACATATCGCATTATGCCTTAAAGAGGCTGGTCAACCACCGCTTAAGCGATGTAACAAGCGGCTATATCATTGCTAATGTTGAACGCTTACGCAGACCAGTTGAGCAGATAGCACAATTTGTATTGGAGAAAGTTAATGATCGGATTTAACGGTTTTGAAGAAATATTAATGGCGGTTATCAAGGGCACTGTGCATTCAGTGAACCAAGACCGTTTGACGAACGCCACAGATACAATAACAGATGGTGAACGCTTTAATAACGCGATGAAGGCAATCCTTGGAGATAATTATGAACCACATTACATGAGAACTGCCGACTTATCCGAACAAGAACTGATTTCTATTAAGAAGCTTAATAACGATGGAAAAAGTCTTAGGTCATCAGTAAAAGAAGTCGTCGCTACGAAGTTAATTATAAGAGACGGAAATACAGACGACTTGGATGACACCGAGCTCAAGCGATATGTTGACCAGGCACAGAAACACTTCAAAAAATTTAGTGACCATTATGAAGAAACAATGCCAACTGAAAATAAAATTGAACACTCTGCCTTTAAAAATATTGTTGAAGAACAAGCACGAGAAAGAGAAGAAATTTTTGATGCATTAAAAAAAGCAGGATGGGATATTTAATAGCGAAATAATTGCCTTTCCTTTCGGTACTATAAAGGAAATCAAACAGTCACAATAAAGCCTAATATTAACCCTTAAATAGGAGGCTTTATGCAACTATTATCTGAAAAAGAAGCTGCTGCACTTCTCAATTGCAGTGTTTTTAAACTACAAAAAGACCGCCGTATAGGCAGTGATATACCATACATTAAAATCGGACGGTCTGTGAAATATGATCGCGTAGCGTTAGAAGAATATCTAAAAGCACGCACATTCCGATCAACATCTGAATATGATGGAGGCTGCAATGGATAAGAACAGTTTTCCAAAATGGTTTTACGAACTGCCTATGCAAGTTCAACACGCCTTGCAGTATAGAGAGCAAAATCCTTATAGAAATGTTCAATATATAAGCCACTTATCACCTGATGAAATCAGAGAGGCTTTACTCCACCCCGAACTGAATGCTTTACGCTTGTATGCTGACCCAAATGACAAAGAAGAAACCGAAAAGGAAGTACTCGCGCTTCTTCGCCATATCGCTTGGGAGACTGACACAGCCGTATATACTCAGTTACCAGAACAGCTAAACCATTATAAGTTTGTGAGGCATTACGGTAACAAAGCCATGGTTGTACATTGGGATTATCAAACACGCATGATTTATCAAAGCATAGCCGAATTTAAAAATTCTCATATTGATAAGTTTATAGCGCACTGGAATCCCAAGACAGGACAATGGGAACGACGCCCACTTGTTGAAGTATGGCTGAAGGATCCACGAACACCTAAATATGATAGCGTTGAATTTTTGCCCGGCGTTGAGCATGAGATAGACCACCCCGGAATTTTAAATTCATGGCGTGGCTGGCCATGCAACACTGCGTATGTTGACTATAGTGATAATGAGCCCGAGGCATGCAGGCTTTTTCTTAATCACATGTACGATAATCTATGTGGAGGAGATGCAGATGTTTACACATATCTTCTTGGCTGGATGGCGGATGCCCTTATTAATCCGCATCGGACATCAGAAGTAGCTATCGTGCTCCGAGGTGCACAAGGATCAGGCAAGACATTTTGGGCGAACCGCTTTATGAGCCTATTTACCCCTCATACGTTAACACTGGATAAGCCCAACCAAGTTACAGGCAACTTCAATAAACATCTAGAAGATAAATGTGTTGTGTTTGCTGATGAAGCGTTTTTCGCAGGTAACCATCAACATGCGGCAACATTAAAAACACTTATTACAAGTGACGAGATATTTATTGAGCCCAAAGGTGTTGATGGCTACATGGCAAAAAAGTTATTTCGCGTAATCATCGCCAGCAATGATGAACACGTTATCAGGGCAGAAATTGATGATCGCCGCTATTTAGTCCTCGACGTCGATGCTGGTGCTCACAATCAAGATGGTGCTTATTTTAAGGCAATTGCTGAGGAATGGGATAATGGCGGAAAGCAGGCTTTGTTCCATTGGCTGCGCGGAAACAGCTGGAAAGAAAATATAGAACTTGGCCTATGGGATGTCCGAAAACGCCCACAAACGCGTGCCCTACAACGGCAAAAAGACCTTTCTCTACCAGAAACACAGGCCATTATTCACCAAATGCTACATGATGGTGAATTGCCTGAATTGTATAGCACAAAACCTGATACAGACTATGTATTCGTATCTACCAGGCTTCTGGCACAGCGTCATAGACTCAAGCCCAAAGATGAAACAGCTCTGGGTAAAGATATACGCTTACTTACCGATCAAAACACAGAAAGTGTGCGTGTCTACCTAGGAGAGGGTTATAACAGAAAACAATATCGAGGGTTCTGGCTTCCCTCACTGAAAGTATGCCGTGAACGCTGGGAAGATTTTCTACGTCGCTCAGTTGATTGGCCAGATGATGTCAGCAGTTGGTCTGTTGAGGAGGACCGCATAGAAACCCCACCTTTTTAACGCATATAAAAATTGAGCCGACAAGGCCACAAAGTCGGCTCAATTTCTACTTCCAATAAAATACATAGCCAGAAATATTCTATATTTTTTATATTTTAAAATAACCCGACTTGATGACTTAGCCAGAAAGGACATTAATAACCGTAATGGTTATCTACGAGCCCCCCCTCTGAGCCCACCCCTCATGCCCGCGCGCGAATAGAAAAGTATCAGTATAATCGATTAGTCCTATTATAAATCAATGCCACACTCCGCCAGAGCTTTAGCAAAGCTCTCGTCTATCATAAACGAGGCAGTGCCTGATGTGGCCTTATTAACGCCGACAGTGCGGAATTTAACTTCACCTTTCGTGCTTGCCATGTCTTTGAGCAAAGCCATCGCCTTTTTACCCGTATATGCACGGTAAGGCGAAGAGGAAGCCTGAATGCTTTGCGTTATAGTTTCCATCGCTTCCCCATAAGCTTGCCCAAAATGATCTTGCGGGAATTCGGCTTTGGGCATTACAGGCGCCACATCAATCGGCGTATCTTTTGATGTAAGGCTATAAAGCGTTTCGCCAACTTTTATCTGTACATCGCCACCAATCGGCAATGGTGGGTACGTTCTTATCCCAGCGCGAATTTCACCGTCATGATTTTCAGCATAGAAATTTTGTGTGAAATAGACGCCTGTAAAGCCTCTTACGAAGTCTTTCTGCCCCTGTGTGCCTTTTTCAACACGGCATATTGCACTATCGGTAAATTCATCATAATGGTTAGTTGCTTGCCACGTTGTGGAACAGGCTGTTAGCCCAAGTGCTAAAACTGAAGTCACTAATATATTAAGTAAACGCATCTACAAACCCTTTCGTTGTTAAACTAATCGGCCACAGGGGATTCCCTGGGCCGAGGAGTTGATTTTCCGTCCAACGAACGGCGCAGCATATTTACGCTAGGCGCTATTGTATTTTGCCACCTCCTCGACAAACGAGAAAGCAGCATCTATGTTGACGGTCTGATGCTTGACCGCGTTGGAAGGGGAAATCACGCCCCAGATCAGCTTAGCTGATCCAATCTAACCATATATGTGGAGGCACATTTATAAAAGTGAAAAGTTATATTCTTTAAAAACCTAGAAATTCTTTTTCTTCGTCCGAAAGACCCGCATACAATTCCTCACCAAAAATACTAGAAATTAAGTACTCCTTGACCTCAATACTTTCTTTTTTAAGCAAATCTAAAAGTGAACTAAGATTAGTACAGTCTCCAAAAGCAGAGCTATAACCTTCTGGAATATCTTTTAATCGTCTAACCACATCTGCGTATGAATACCCCTTTTTCAAATTCCAAAATAAGTCTTTATGATCTCTGACTTTATCTTTTGCCTTTTCAAAGGTGGCGTCTGGAATTTTTCGATCATATTGTCCGTTCTTTTTCTTGTAGATAGATACACCCAAAAATATAACTGGCTTATTAGGGGGAACTATTTCGGATTTTTCGCCTTCACCCAGTGCAGGCACGCCCAACTCTATTTTTCTTAATTCTGCATCAATAAAGGCAAATATTTCTTCGGCCTCAGTCTCGTTGGAAGCAAAAGCAATAATGTCATCTGCATAACGAATAAGTTTCAAGCCTTTGCGCTCAGCTTTTCTATCAAACTTATTTAATATCAGGTTTGATAATAAAGGGGATAATGGCATGCCCTGACGCAACCCCACTTTAGGCTTAATTCCATTTGTATTGATAATATCTTGAAGATCGTCGTCTTTTGGTGTTTCGAGTTCACAATCAATTGCTTTGTTAATTAGTGGTACAAGACTAGATGTTCCAAGCCTAGCACTAACTAACTTTTTTAATTTCTTGCGTGGAATTTGATCAAAAAACTGAGAGATATCAGTCTTAATAACCCATCCGTATTGATTGCGATACTTTATAGCGGCTTTAATGGCTCCGTGAACACTTTGCTCTTTTCCTTTTCTGACACCATAGCTTATTTTCGTTTGGGTTTGTAAACGATCACGCTCTTTTCCTCGTTTGGAATCCCAAGTCAAACTCCTGAGAATGAGTCTTTGAACCAATCTATCTCTAATTGTAGGAATGCATATAATTCTGTGTTTTCCGGGCTTCTTTTCTACTGGGAACGCTCTTAGTTTATTAAACTTGTATGTGCCCTCAACAAGTTGCTGTCTGATTTCTTGAAAGTTAGTTTGCAAACGTCCAGTAAATTTATATGCCGTTTCACCATCAACACCACGCGCACTGCCAGTACCTTTAGAATCATTAGAATCGTTCCATGCGTCCTCAATATTTTTTATAGAGGCTATTTGTTGTGGTTTGGGGAAGTCCCTGTCTGCTTGGTTGAAAGCCATATAAAACACCTATTTCAACCAAGCTAGAGGGCTCTGAAGTTGAATTTCACAAAGACCTTAATGATTAACCCCAAGGGGCGCCTCATTGGTTTGCTACAGTCCAACTGTAACACGGGTTGCGATGAAAAGTCACCAACTTGTTTCCAGATAAACTGGCAGGTGGGACTAATTAACTTCATCACGAAATCCCAGATTTTGCTTCCCGTCCATTTTACATTATGTAAAATATCTGCGGCTTTTGCTTGTAACAGCGCCGCCGCGCGCCACCCGAGCGCCCCGCCGATCCCTGAAACGTGTCCGCTAGCTCCTATATGGCTATTAAATGTTAAGAGCTTTTCATTCATTGCATTTCTCCTTGTTGTTTGGAGCTTCATAGAAACTCTGAAGTTGAATTTCACAAAGACCTTAATGATTAACCCCAAGGGGCGCCTCATTGGTTTGCTACAGTCCAACCCCAACACGGGTTGCGATGAAAAGTCACCAACTTGTTTCCAGATAAACTGGCAGGTGGGAAACTCACTTAAAGTAACATAGAAGGTTAAATAAATCAATGCTAGGGAGTGGTGCCGGAGAAGGGAATCGAACCCCCAACCTTTCGATTACAAATCGACTGCACTACCGTTGTGCTACTCCGGCTATCTAATATATCTCAACCTTATTATCGCCTTTTTAAAAGCTAGGGCAAGATTGAAAACCCTCTATTTTCTTAACTCACCGGCGCCGAACCGTTTAATTACAAATCGACTGCACTACCGTTGTGCTACTCCGGCCCGTAAGGTCAAGAAACGATTTTATAGCGAGTTTATGCCAGCTAGGCAAGATTAAAAACGCTACAAAATAAAATTATTTTTCGCTTCTTTCTTTGAGCTTTTTCTCAAGCCAGTGAATATTGTATTCACCGCTAATAAATTCTTCTTCTTGAATAATCCAGTGATGGAGCGGCAAGGTTGTCTCGATCCCCTCAATCACAGTCTCTTCAATCGCGCGCTTAAGGCGGCGAATACATTCTTCGCGGTTACGTCCATGGACAATAAGCTTACCCACCATGGAGTCATAATGCGGCGGAATGCTATAACCCTGATAGATCGCGCTATCCATACGTACACCAAGACCACCAGCGGCGTGAAAACGCTCAATTTTACCCGGTGACGGCATAAATGTCTCAGGATTTTCGGCGTTAATACGTACTTCAATCGCGTGTCCACGGAAGTGGATACGATCTTTATTAATAGAAAGAGGCTCACCCGC
>PALX01000034.1 GCA_002710775.1 Micavibrio sp.
CGGATTTTTGATTTCATGCGCAATTCGGCGCGCAACATCGCCCCAAGCGGCTTTGCGCTGCGCAGATTCCAGCTCAGTTATATCGTCAAACGTAATAACCGCCCCCATACTATCATCACCAATGAGAGAGATTGCTACGCGGATCAGGAATGTACGTTTCCGACCATCCTTACGTTCCCAAATAATATTATCCTGCGCCAAAAGGTTCTTATGCTCGAAGGCCTGATCTATGATGGGAGCAATTTGCGGGAAGAAAGAAGCGATTTCTTGCCCCATCATCTCTTCCTTAGCAATCTGGAAGAGCTCCGCCGCATTCTCATTCACTAGAGATATCTTATAATTTTGATCAATACCTAAAATACCTGAGGACACGCCTGCCAATACTGTTTCGGTAAAACGGCGACGTTCGTCTAGCTGACTATTCGCACGGATTAGATCTTGCCGTTGTTTATCCAACTGCTCTGTCATATGGTTAAAGGCTTTTGCTAATGTATCAAATTCTTCCACCTGTGAGCGTTCACGTTCATTAATGCGCGTTGCCAAGTCCCCTTGCGAAACTTTCTGCGTAGCATCGACAAGCGTCGATATCGGCCTTACTAAACGGCGAGCAACCAACAGGCCAAGCCAGATAGCCGCAAACACCATCAATAGAGAGACAGTGATAAAGATAAAGGTAATACTGACCTGAAAAGCCGAAGAACGTGACTTTAACTCTGTATATTCCTCTGATGCATTACGCGTTTCTTGTAAATAGGATAAAACCTTTTCATCGATAGGCCGCGCCGCATAGAAATAAAGGTCATCATAATTCTTTACAGGAACAATGGCTCTGATGCGCTGGTTTTCATTATCCGCCAACAAGTATATATCGTTGCTGTCCAAGAAACTTTTCAATGTCGGCGTCAAGACATTTACCGGGTTAAAATCGTAAACGAGCTCAGTCCGCACAATGATGTGACCATCACCTCTAAAAAGCGCAATCTCAGGTAAATTACGAATATAGGACTGCGTTGCAATAAAACGTTGTAGACCGTTTGTGTCTGACAAAAGCAAGCTGGCATCTCTCGAGAAATCTGTCGCCAGAGCGTATCCATCGGCCTGAATAACCTTTTCATGCTCATGAAGATAGGCCTCGGCAACGGATAATGAATTATCAATAGCCGAACTAACGCGGTTACTGAACCACGATTGCACACCAAAATAAAAGAAAAGCGCCGAGAATATGGTCATGATAATAGCTGGTAAGGCGGCCAATATACCGAAGGTCATAACGAGTTGTTTATGGAGCTTTGACCCCGCTGCTTCTTTATTACGAGTTGCCCATAGACTCAATATACGCCGACCAACAAATAGGCTTAAAATAAAGACGAGGACAATATCAATATTAAGAAGCCAAACGACAATTTCAGGATCATTAAAGGAATTCACATCAATGGCTAAAGCCAGATACGTTAAAAAACAGCTCAATAATATCAAAACAACAAGGCCAAGCTCTGCCCTTGTTTGCCGACTTCTTTTATGAAGCCAGAACCGTGTTTTGCGCCAAAAGCGGTTTTTCTTAGAAAAAGGCATAGCCATATTCATTTCCATGGAATATCTTTAGGCCATGTCGACACTTTTTGCAATTATTGTTGCCGCTGGAAAAGGAGAAAGATTAGGGAGCGAAACACCTAAGCAATTTCTTCCCCTTGGCAATACGACAATCTTGGATAAAAGCTATGATGCGATATCGTCACTCGTTTCGCCTGAGAACATATATGTTATTCTGCCCAACAATTACGATTACACAGGCAAAATCTCGCACACCGTTACTGGCGGAAAAACACGCCAAGAAAGCGTTTATAAAGGACTTAAGGCATTAAAAGGCGCGAAAGACGATGATATTATCCTTATCCATGACGCCGCACGCCCCTTTGCGGACTACAAAGATATTCAGGCTCTGCTCCAAACGATTAAAGATGACGCTGACGCCGCATCTCTCGCGGCTCCAGTTACAGACAGCCTACGTAAAGCAGATGGCGCTGTTATTGACCGTGATGGTCTATATGCCCTACAGACACCGCAAGCTTTCCGCTTTAAAACAATCATGAGCGCTCATGAAAAGTATAAAAACGGAAATTTTACAGACGATACATCAATCGTCGCAGAAAACGGGGGGCAGATTGTCCTTGTTCCCTCTTCGGCCCCTAACTTTAAAATCACAACCCCGCAGGATTATAAAATGGCACAAGCCCTGACGTCACCAATTACATACCGAACAGGTCAAGGCTTTGACGTTCACGCCTTCGATAATAAAGGAAGCGCAACTCATGTAACGCTATGCGGCATAAAAGTACCCCATGACCGTAAGCTAAAAGGGCATTCGGACGCAGATGTCGGTCTGCACGCTATTACTGACGCCCTACTCGGCGCAACAGGCGCTGGCGACATAGGTGAGCATTTCCCACCTTCAGATGATACGTTCAAAAACATGGATAGTGCTGTTTTCCTAGAAAAAGCAGTTACTTTAGTACAAGAAAAAAACGGCATCATTTCAAATATAGATGTCACCCTTATCTGCGAAGCCCCAAAAATATCTGCCTATAAGAAGGCGATGCAAGAGCGCATTGCCCAGATTTGCGGTCTTAATAATGACCAAGTGAATGTCAAAGCAACCACAACTGAAAAACTAGGTTTTACAGGGCGCAAAGAAGGCATTGCCGCACAGGCATCAGTGCTGATAGGATTAATGCCATGAAAAAAGTAGATACAAAAATAGATTTAGATTTCAAAAACCCCGCTGCCGTCCTAGCCACGTGGTTTGGCACAGGTTTGCTCGTTCCCGCCCCAGGCACATGGGGAACTCTAGCCGCCCTTCCTTTCGGGATTGGTCTTATGTATTTAGGTTTTGCGCCTCTCCTTATCGGCATATTAGTTGTAACAGAACTTGGACGTTGGTCGATCAAACGCGTTCAGGCGCAAACTAAAAGCCATGATGCAGGATACATTGTCATTGATGAAGTCGCGGGGATGTGGATCACAATGCTATTTTGCGATCTCAATGCCATAGACATTGGTATAGGATTCATTCTTTTTCGCCTCATTGATATTATTAAGCCATGGCCCATTGGCGCGCTTGATAAAAAGATCCAAACACCTTTTGGTGTAATGTTGGATGATATTCTAGCAGGGCTTGCAGCTGGCCTGCTCGTTTTTGCGGGAAAGTTCTATAATGTTTGGTAATGACGTCTCGACACTTGTTGAAGAATTAAGCGCCCTTTTGATTGAAAAGAACATGATGATGGTATCGGCTGAATCATGCACTGGGGGCTTAATCGGCGCCGCGATGACGGATCGAGCGGGCTCTTCCGCTGTTTATGAACGCGGCTTTATTACCTATAGTAATGAATCCAAGCAGGAATTGCTGGGTGTACGCCCTGAAACTATAGACACATACGGCGCTGTTAGCCGCGAATGCGCCGAAGAAATGGCACTTGGCGCTCTAAAAAATAGTCGTGCCGACATATCCGTTTCCGTCACAGGGATTGCTGGGCCAGATGGCGGTAGTGATGAGAAGCCTATTGGACTCGTATATAGTGCCGTAGCGATGCGCACTAACAATCAGCTCTTTTCTTTTAAGGTTATACATGAAGGAAATAGAACAACCATAAGAAATAAAACAGTAATTTACTATCTAAATGAGACAATAAAAACATTAAAAGAGGCAAAATAATGACAAATGTAGCTATCGTTACAGGCGGTGACAAAAATTACTTTCCCATGATCGCAGAATTAATCAAAAGCGTACGTGCATTAGACGATAAAGAAGTTGCGAATTGGGATTTTTGCGTCATTGATGCAGGCCTAACAGAAGAGCAACACAACTACCTGAAAGACGAATGTGCTGAAATCGTACGCCCTGAATGGCCTACAAAAGACGGTAGTGAGCCAGCAAGAGTCAATGGCCGCAATTACATCAAGGCTGATGTCTGCCGCCCTTTTATTCCCACGTATTTTAGTAATCAATATGATGTTTTCTTTTGGATTGATAGCGATTGCTGGGTCCAAAACGCTGAAGGGCTTCGCTTATTTGTACAAGGGGCTTTGCAAGACAAATTAGCCGTCCTCGCCGTCGCCGACAGGTGTTGGCCACGCGGTGACCGCGTTCAATGGCTTGGCCCCCTGCCCATAAAAGCCAAGACGTTCTATTACTCCAACGCCCTCAAAGCATTTGACCGTAAAATGGCCCGCCAATTATTCCCGCATCACACGTTATCCGCAGGTGTTTTTGCTTTAAAGCGCACGGCGCCGCATTGGAAGGTGTGGCAAGAATGGACACTTAAAGGCCTTGTGAAAGGCAATCCTTTTACATCAGGCCAGCTTGGCCTTGGTATTACGCATTATATTGAGAAGCTACCAGCTGCTTTTGTCCCTGCATGGGCCCATTGGCTGTGTCAACATACACCGGCTTGGGACGAACAAAGGCAGCAATTTGTAGAAACGCACTTACCACACCGCGCTCTTTCTATTTTGCATCTCACAGGCTGGGACGCCATGCGCAAAGACAGAAGCTTAACGATTGATGTAACTACAACCGAAGGCAAGATTATCCAAAAGTCTTTACGTTATGACGGTTTTGATGGCGAAGGCTTAGAGCTATAGAACTATAAACCCACCATATTTGACAAAACACACCCAATTTATGTAAATTAAGTGATGTTTAAAAGAGGATCACTTAGCCGCATATTCTTAAAATCAGCAAGTATTGCTGCTGTCGGTCTTTTTACCGCTGGTTACTCCGCACTGTGTGCTGGTGAGCATTTTATTAATAATAGCTTTGATATGGATTTCGCAATTGCCGCAGCACGCTTATGGGCCGGTGTGTCTTTGGCTTTTGGCGCATTCACAGGCGGCATGTTCACAGGCCACCGTTACCAAAATAGGAAAGAACGTGACGAGCGAATGAAAAACACCTTTGATTAGACAGATGTTTCTGGCGCGGGATTCTCTACCAGCTTTTGCTCGCCATAAAGCTTTGCCGCCCTCGCCTCAAAGGCTTTCACCATACGCTTAATGATTTCCTCAAAAAAAACAGCGACAAGTTGCTTTAGCAATGGATTTTTAAACTCGAAAGCAACATAGAAATCGATTGTCGTTGTCCCATCGCCGTTGTCTATAAAACGCCAACGGTTACTCAAATTCTTTAGCGGTCCTTCAATATAATCCACTGTTATCAAGGCGGGTTCTTGTTTAAAAACCTTGGAACGAAAACGTTCACGAATGAATTTATAGCCGATAATCAAATCCGCTGTGACCTCATGCTCAGTTTCTTCTAAAATACGGGAACCAACGCACCATGGGAGATATGAAGGATATGCCGCAATATCAACCACAACGTCATAGAGCTGTTTCGGTGTATAAGGGAGAATACGTTCTTCTGTATAGGTCGTCGTCGCCATAATAAAATCAATCTTCTTTGCTTATTCAGCCGCCGCTTGCCCTTGTAGCTTGGCATTACGAGCCGCCTGCATTTTCGCAAAGTCATCTCCCGCATGGTAAGAAGAGCGTGTCAGCGGTGTTGCAGAGACCATCAGGAAGCCTTTAGCACGTGCCATACGTTCCAAACCCTCGAATTCTTCTGGGGTCCAGAAATGCTCAACTGGCGCATGCTTTGGGGTTGGCTGTAAGTACTGACCAATCGTAATAAAATCAACCTTCGCGGCGCGCAGATCATCCATAACCTGCCCTACTTCTTCTTTTGTCTCACCAAGACCAACCATCATACCTGATTTTGTGAATTGAGACGGATCAATATCCTTAACGCGCTCTAGCAAGCGTAAAGAGCGGAAATAACGCGCACCAGGACGAATTGTTGGATAAAGGCGCGGCACAGTCTCCAAATTGTGATTAAACACATCTGGACGCGCATTGATAACCTTATCGATGTTATCTATATCACCGCCAAAGTCACCCGGCAGAATTTCAATCGTTGTCTCAGGGCAACGGTCACGGATTTCTTTAATTGTCTGTACAAAATGGTTCGCGCCAAAATCTTCCAGATCATCACGATCAACCGAGGTTACCACTACGTGTTTAAGGCCCATTTCACGCACGGCAATCCCAATTTTCTTAGGCTCCATTTCATTCAGCGCATCCGGCTTGCCTGTTGCTACATTGCAAAATGAACAGGCACGCGTACAAACCTCGCCCATAATCATAAAGGTCGCGTGCTTTTGCTCCCAGCATTCACCAACATTCGGACAGCCAGCCTCTTCGCAGACTGTCGTCAAATGCATCTTTTTAACAATATCGCGTGTTTCAAGGTAACCTTTGGACTGAGGCGCTTTCACCTTAATCCATTCAGGTTTCTTGCCCATCGGACGATCTGGGTTCTTTTGTTTCTCGCGGTGCCTTTTTTCAGGCTTCAGTAATTCCGGGTTGTATGTCATGGCCTCACCTTACATCAATATTGTGCCATTTATCCAGTTTTTTTGGCATCATTTTGTTTATCGAATAATTGCAAAGAAATAAGGCTAATCAACACAAGAGCAATACCCGTATATTGCGAGGAGTTGAGAACATCTCCTACCAAAATAATGCCAAATATCGTAGTAAAAACAGGCTCAAGCTTCATGATCATGCTGAATTTATATGCACCTATATACGCAATACCATAAAACATGCCGAAACTACCTATCGTTAATGATAGTGCACTGAGCATAGCCATTGTCAAACCAGAAAAGTTATTGGGCATAACAGGCCACTGCCACAAAATTAAAAATAGAAGCAAAACAAATGCAACAGAAAAACTTTCAGCCCCAATAACTAATGGAGATCTATTTTTGGATTGTTGACCATATATATAAGATCGAGAAAAAGTAGCTATAGCCGCCATAAAAGCAAGCAGAATTCCAATAAGTGGGTATGAATCATCATGCGTTCCGATCCTCAAAACCAAGGCCAATCCAGCAAGCGCAGTCAATGTTGATAAGATATTAGCTATATTTAACTTTAAATCACCACGATACGCTGAAAAAAACAAAAGCATTAGGCTATATGTAAACATGATAATAATAACGACAGCGCCAGGCAGAAAAAAAGCCCCGCCAAGAATACCTATTATACTAATGGCTTGGAATACTCCCGCTACTGCACTTACCTTATAGTCAGAAAACTTTTCAAAAGGCTTCAAACCTCTCATCAAAGAGACGCTATACAAACCTAATAAACGACAAAATGTCGTGAGGATCACCACAAAGGTAATATTAGCCCCATCTATATAAGCCCCGCGCGCCGCAGACGGATATAAACCGAATATTACTGCCGAGATCAGACATATCAGAATCCCTACGACTTCTTTTTTATCTTTAAATATTGCCATTCTTAAAAATGAACCGCACGATCATACGCATCAAGTACAGATTCATGCATCATTTCCGATAATGTCGGGTGCGGGAAGATTGTGTGCATGAACTCAAGCTCCGTCGCTTCCATTGTTTTACCAATGACATAACCCTGGATCATCTCCGTTACTTCAGCACCAACCATATGCGCACCTAGAAGTTCGCCTGTTTTTTCATCAAAAACAGTTTTAACGAAACCTTCAGGCTCCCCAAGAGCAATCGCTTTACCATTTCCAACGAATGGGAATTTACCGACCTTAACCTTGTACCCCTCTTCTTTGGCTTTGGCTTCTGTAAGCCCTACAGAGGCGACTTGCGGCATACAGTAAGTACAACCGGGAATATTACTCTTATTCATAGGATGCACGTCTTTCTTGCCCGCAATTTTCTCAACACAAATTATACCTTCATGAGAGGCCTTATGAGCCAACCAAGGCGCGCCTGCCACGTCGCCAATCGCATAAACACCCTTTTCAGCCGTTTCGCAGTATTCATTGATAATGATATGCCCGCGGTCCAGCTTAACTTTCGTTTTTTCAAGGCCAAGCTCTTCCGTATTGGCAACAATACCAACAGCCATAATCACACGGTCATATTCTTCTGTTGTAGTCTTACCACCAGCCTCAATCGTTGCCTTAACTGAATTCTTTTGCTTATCGAGCTTAGTTACTTTCGCGCTCTTGACTACTTTCATTCCCTGTTTCGTAAATGCTTTTTCTACGAAACCAGAGACTTCAGCGTCTTCAACAGGTAAGATGCGGTCCATAACCTCAACCAAAGTCACTTCAGCGCCCATATTAAGGTAGAAACTCGCGAATTCAGACCCAATCGCGCCAGACCCTACAACAAGAAGCTTCTTCGGCATTTCTTGTGGCACCAAAGCCTCGCGGTAAGACCAAATGAGTTTTCCATCTGGCTCCATACCTGGCAATGCACGCGCGCGCGCCCCCGTCGCAATAATAATATTTTTAGCGCTCAAGGTTTCTTTACCGTTCACAGAAACCTTGCCACCACCAAGAAGTTTTCCAGTTCCATCAAAAACGGTTACTTTATTCTTTTTCATCAAGTGGCCAATACCTGCCGTCAACTGTTTTGACACTGCACGAGAGCGCTCAACAACCTTTTTGAAATCAATTTCAATACTGCCTTTAATGTTAAAGCCATAGTCACTTGCATGGTTCATCAAGTGATGGATTTCTGAGGATCTCAATAGAGCTTTTGTCGGAATACAGCCCCAGTTTAAGCAGATACCGCCAAGGTGTTCGCGCTCCACTACGGCTACTTTCATCTTTAACTGTGCCGCACGAATAGCCGCCACATAGCCGCCTGGGCCACCACCAATTACTACAAGATCAAAATTTGTATCAGACATATTATTTACACCGCCTTTTTTGTAATTGGATTTATACAGAAATTGAGCCTTTTTTCAATGTTTTCTGCCAATTCTGCGGCAAAAAGATGGTGCTCAGGTAAAAAGATTTCTTCTGTATCAATCTCAATAATATTCACGCCCTTCGCTTTACTTTCCTCAACAACACCGTCTAGCTCCCGTTTTAAATCCTGCAGATATTCAAGCGTCACTTCATTTTCAAATGTTCTACGCCGGCTTCTAACACGTTTAAGCTGTGTTTCCGGTGATACTTGCAAATGCACAAGCAAATCAGGCAATCCGAAGCGCTCTTCTGTGTAATCAAAAAAATCGGTTACAATTTTAAAGCCGCGCGGATCCGATCCGTTGTTAAATAGCATACGCGCATAAGCTTTGTAGTTATCCATCGCCTGATCAAGCACATTGACATGGCCGCGTTTAATCTGCATTTGAATTTCAGAGAATTTCGAAAGTATGAACCAGATTTGGCTAGGAAATTTATAACTTTCTATGTCCTCATACATTCTGGCCAGAAAAGGGTTCTCTCCCAAATCTTCATAGATACAGTTGTAGCCAATCTCTTCTAAAACACGGCACAATGTCGTTTTACCAACGCCCATACCGCCAACAAGTTCTATACGCATATTCTAAAATTACACAAGAAGCCGGAACGCTTCTATTGCAAAAGCGGAGTTATTAACAAACCGCCTTATACAAGCATATTAACCGGATTTTCGATGTAACGCTTGAAGTGTTGCAAGAATTCAGCACCAACAGCACCATCAACAGAGCGGTGGTCCGTTGAAAGCGTCACAGACATCACAGTACGAATTTTCACTTCGCCATTTTCAACAACAGGGCGTTGCTCCCCTGCCCCAACAGCCATAATACAGCTTTGCGGCGGGTTAATGATCGCTTGGAAGTCTTTTACCCCAAACATACCCAGATTAGAGATTGAGAATGTACCGCCTTGGAACTCTTCAGGCTTCAGTTTACCTTCACGTGCACGTCCTGCCAGTTCCTTCATCTCATCCGAAATATCACGAAGACCTTTTGTTTCAGCCTTTTTAATGATCGGCGTGATCAAGCCATTTGGTGTCGCCACAGCAACAGATATGTCTGCGTGCTTATACTGCAAGATCCCCTCATCTGACCATGATGTATTCGCCGCTGGATAGCTCTTAAGCGCCATCGCGTTTGCTTTGATGATAAAGTCATTTACAGACAATTTGTATTCACCATTGGCAGCTTCATTCATTTCCTTACGGGCGGCAAGCAAATTATCAAGCACACAATCCACAGTGAGATAGAAATGCGGCACTGTTTGCTTCGCTTCTGTCAAGCGTCTCGCCGTCACTTTCTTAATGTTGTTGTTTGGGATCATTTCATATTCCATACCCAAAAGGTCAGCCTGTTTTTTCGCATCAATACCAGCCGATGTGGTTGGTGACGCAGAAGATGTTGTTTGTGATGTAGCCGCCGCACCAACTTTAGAACCCTCAAGGTCGGCTTTTACAATACGCCCGCGCGGCCCAGTACCTTTAACAGATGTAAGGTCAATGCCTTTATCCGCGGCAATACGGCGCGCCAGTGGTGTAGCAAAAATACGGTCACCTGAATTAGATTTTGGCGCATCTGGCGCACGATCAACTGCAGGCGCTTTTTCAACTTTTGGCGCTTCTTTTTTAGTGTCTGCAGGCTTTTGATCATCATTTGATTTCTTCGATGATAAATTCTCAAGCGCAGATTTATCTTCGCCATCCTCCAGTAAGATAGCAATTGGCGTGTTAACCTTGACAGCTTCCGTACCTTCGGAAATAAGGATTTTTCCAAGAACACCTTCATCTACAGCTTCGACTTCCATTGTCGCTTTGTCTGTTTCGATCTCAGCAATCACGTCACCGGCTTCAACAGTATCGCCCTCAGACTTCAACCATTTAGCAAGCTTACCTTCTTCCATCGTCGGCGATAGTGCCGGCATTGTAATTTCAATAGACATGATACTTAAATCCTCTAATTCCTAATCTTTATAGCAAACCTTCTTCGCCATTGTGACGATATCATCGACCTGAGGCAATGCCAGTTTTTCCAAATTCGCCGCATATGGAAGCGGGACATCTTTCGCACACACACGTGCTACTGGCGCATCAAGATAATCAAAAGCATGCTCATTCACAAGGGCCGCAATTTCCGAACCGATACCGGCATAAGGCCAGCTTTCTTCAACGGAAACAATACGGTTTGTTTTCTTAACTGATTCAATGATCGTATGACGATCAATCGGACGAATGGTACGCAAGTTAATCACTTCAGCCTCAATCCCCTCTTCTGCAAGCTTCTCAGCCGCCTCTAAAGACTTACCAACCATGATAGAATATGCAACAAGCGTTACATCTGCGCCTTCACGTTCAATCTTTGCACGGCCAATCGGAATAACGTAGTCCTCAGAGACTGGAACATCAAATGTTTGGCCATACATAATTTCGTTTTCCAAAACAATCACAGGATTCGGATCGCGAATTGCCGCTTTGATAAGACCTTTAGCATCAGCCGCAGACCATGGAGATACGACCTTGAGACCAGGAATATGACCATACCATGACGCGTAACATTGTGAGTGCTGGGCACCAACACGTGCCGCCGCACCGTTCGGACCGCGGAATACGATAGGACAACCAAGTTGCCCACCAGCCATATACAGCGTTTTCGCTGCAGAGTTAATAATGTGGTCAATCGCCTGCATGGCAAAGTTCATTGTCATGAACTCAACGATAGGCTTAAGCCCTTTATACGCCGCACCAGTTGCAAGGCCCGCAAAACCATGTTCGGTAATAGGCGTGTCAATGACACGTTTAGCGCCAAACTCATCCAATAGACCTTGAGTAACCTTATACGCCCCTTGGTATTCTGCCACTTCTTCACCCATGATAAAGACATCTTTATCATCACGCATTTCTTCGGCCATAGCGTCACGGAGAGCCTCACGAACCGTAGATTCTTTTGTATCCGCCATGAAACTCGCCTCGTCAAAAGGCTCAGGCGGCAATACAGCCCCTTGTGCATATAAAATATCGCGGTCCTCCACGACCTCACCTTCAGGCTGAGATACAGAAGATGTATCAAAACTTGGCGCTTCTTCTTTTGTATCTTCAGAGCTTTCTGAAGCAGATGCATCACTTTGCGCACTGTCATTATCATTAATCGCGTCCGCACTCTCGCCATCCTCTAATAAAACAGCAATCTTAGTGTTCACTTTTACATTTTCAGTGCCTTCAGAAATAAGGATTTTACCAAGAACACCCTCATCAACAGCTTCAACTTCCATAGTTGCTTTATCTGTTTCGATCTCAGCAATCACATCACCTGCCTCAACAGTATCGCCCTCAGACTTAAGCCATTTGGCAAGCTTACCTTCTTCCATTGTTGGCGATAACGCCGGCATTAAAATATCAATAGACATATCTTACTTCCTTTAATTTGTCGCAACCAAAACATCCGTCCAAAGCTCTTTTGGATCCGGTTCTGGTGATTCTTGAGAAAACTCAGCCGCTTCTTTAATAATTTCACGGACTTCTTTATCAATGGCTTTAACATCTTCTTCTGCCATCTTTTGGTCCTTGATAAGCATCTGCTTCACTTGTTCAATAGGATCATTAGTCTTACGCTCTTCAAGCTCTTCTTTCGTACGATATTTCGCCGGGTCAGACATAGAGTGACCGCGATAACGATATGTCATTACCTCCAAAATATAAGGACCGTTACCTGAACGAACGTAATCAATCGCTTGGCGTGCCGCGGCTTGAACCTCGAACACATCCATACCATTAACTTGTTCACCCGGAATATCGAACCCTTCGCCGCGGCGGTAAAATTCACCTGCCGCGTGACGTTTCGTAGATGTTCCCATCCCATATTGGTTATTCTCAACAATATACAGAACAGGCAAATCCCAAAGCTTTGCCATGTTGTAACATTCCGCAACCTGCCCTTGGTTCGCCGCCCCGTCGCCCATATAAGCGACACAGATACCACCATCTTCATTATATTGATGCGCAAAAGCCAGACCCGTACCAAGTGCCGTAGACGCCCCCACGATACCGTGCCCGCCATAAAAATGCTTTTCACGTGAGAACATGTGCATCGAGCCNCCTTTACCGCGTGAATAACCATCAATACGGCCCGTCAANTCAGCCATAATACCTTTAGGGTCCATACCACATGCCAACATATGCGCGTGATCACGATATGTTGTGATCACGGAGTCATGGGGCTCTTGCACGGACTGAATACCTGTTACAACAGCTTCCTGACCAATATAAAGGTGACAGAAACCACCAATAAGCCCCATACCGTATAGCTGACCGGCTTTTTCTTCGAAACGGCGGATCATGAGCATATCACGATATAGCTTGATTAAGTCTTCTTTAGACGGCTTAGGGTTCGTGTTAGACCCTTTTTTCGCCGCTTTTGTGGTATTTGGGGATTTCTTTTTAGAAGCCAAAATATCTCTCCATTACTTTTTTGATACGCATTAAATACGGGATTTGAGTATTGATTTCCAGTATATAAGATTTTGCAGTGCAATATACATGCTGACCTAGTTTTTTTCCTCTATTTCATATGTCAGTTGATCGCCGATCTCTATATTGAGTGCTTTCGCTAATCCGGCATTAATCTCAAGCACTGTGTTGATATAGGCATCTGGGCCAAAAGTCTCTTGATCAAAAGGCTGGCGCGCATGCTCGATATACACAACATCGCCCCACTGGCTAACAAATATAATGTCGAGCGGGATTTGAGTATCTTTCATCCAAAAACGGCGCACCTCAGGTTCTTCAAATAAAAACAACATACCTTCGTTCTCAGGCATCGCCTTTAGATGCATTAAGCCTTGCGCCTGCGCCTCAGGCGTTTGCGCAACTTTTGTCCTAAATTCGAAAGTATCTCCGTTGAAGTTTTCTATAGTCACAACAGCATTCGGCAACGCACTAAGCGGTGCATTCAGCTTTTTAGAGAAATAACCATTCATCTGCAACCAAGTGAGCGCTCCAGCAGCCCCTAAAATAAACACTGCGATCAATGTAACAAATATTTTTTGCTTATGCGTCATCTTTGCCATACTTCCCTCTTATGCGTTTTTAAAGTTGTACCACATCATTCGTTTTGTCTTTAAAGGCTATATCATGAAGTGTTTTATACAAGCCCTCTTTTTTCAATAAACCCTCATGTGTCCCTTGCTCCGCAATTCGCCCCTGATCAATTACAATAATTTTATCAGCATTTTTGATTGTTGATAAACGGTGGGCAATCATGATGGTTGTTCTGTTTTTACTAAGCTCTTCCAAACTCTTTTGAATAAATTCTTCCGATTCATTATCAAGCGCTGAGGTCGCTTCATCAAGCAGAAGGATTGGCGCATCACGCAAAATTGCGCGCGCAATAGCAATACGTTGACGCTGGCCACCAGAAAGTTTTGTTCCATTTTCGCCTAAGCGTGTTTGATAACCTTCAGGTAGCTCCATAATGAAATCATGTGCGAAAGCTGCCTTTGCCGCTGCTTCTATTTGTTCTTGCGTAGCCTCATCAGCCCCATAAGCAATATTATAGGTCACATCTTCATCAAATATCACAGCGTCTTGCGGCACATAGGCAATGTGATCGCGCAAAGACCGCAATGTAACCTTGCTGATATCTTGTCCATTAATCTCAATTACACCTTTTTGGGGATCAAAGAAACGAGGAATCATATTTAATATCGTCGATTTCCCACCACCAGAAGGCCCAACTAAAGCAATTTTTTTGTTCTTCGCCGCCGTGAAGGAAATTCCGTCAAGCGCTTTGCTTTTCTCACCTTCATACGCAAAGAAGACATTGGAGAATTTTATGGACGGCGAAGAATCCAACACCAAAGGCTTCGCTGATTTCTTATCCGTTACTTTTGATTTTGTATCAAGAGCTTCGAAAATACGATCTGCAGCCCCCAATCCTGTATTCAACTGAACGTGTAGCTTAGAAAGTTTCTTCATAGGCTCATACGCCAACAAAAACGCCGCAATAAATGTTACAAGCGCCCCTGGCGTCATCGACTGGTCCATAACAGCAAAACCACCATAACTAACAAGAGCAAAAAGAATGAGCCCGACAAACAAATCATTGACGGGTGTCGTGAGATTACCAACGCGCACAGATTTCTTATTAAGCCTTTTCATATGATCAATCACTTCGCCCATACGAATAGTTTCAAAACTTTCTTTATTATTAACTTTCACTTGACGCACGCCCTGAAAGGTCTGCGCCAGTTTGTCAGTAAGAACAGAAAAACCCTCCTGTGTTTTCCTAGACACAGAACGAATTTTCTTCCCCACATAGCCAACAAACAAAATAGCCGGAGGAAAGACAGTCAACGTAATAAGAGAAAGTTGCCAATTTTGGTAAAACATGACTCCCAAAAGCAATATCAATGTAAGCAAGCTTTTAGCAATACCTGTGACAGCATCTGATGCCGCTGATCGTACAACAGCAGCATCAGACGTTAAGCGTGTCAACAATGTCCCGCTAGGGTTTTTTTGGTGATAGCCAATATCAATACGTATGAAATGCTCAAATAGCTCTTTTTGAATACGCGCAATAATATCCATGCCGATATTCGCCATAAGGACAACATGACCATAAGTAGCGATACCGCGTAGCGTAATACACAAAAATATAGCCGTGGCAACAGGCATAATCTTACCTGTGTCCTTATCAATTAAAATTTGGTCAAAAATTGGTTGTAATAATTGTGCAAAAGCCGCGGTTGTTGCGGATGCAATAATCATACAGATAGCGGCCCCAAACAACACAAATCTATGCGGCAGCAAATAGGTTGAGAGCATGCGTTTAATCAACTTTTGCTTTTTTTGCGGTACGAGGGTTTTTTGTTCAGTTTTCTTTAAGGTCATTTGTGTTATACTACGATTGTAACCGTATGATTTACATGCATAAATTCTTGCGTTGCAACATTAAAAGCTAGAAAAGGATTTCAATGCTCGGCTCTAAAGATAACGATATTTCCAATACAGGCAATGATAAAATAGATAATAGCGCAAAGAAAGAGCCCAAAATAGGCCTTGCGCTCGGTGGCGGCGTTGCCAGAGGTTTTGCTCATATAGGCGTTATTCGCGCCCTCCTCCGTCATGGCATTAAACCTACCATTGTTGCCGGCACATCTATTGGCGCTCTGGTTGGCGGTTGCTACCTCGCTGGCAAGCTGGATGATTTAGAAGAATGGGGGCTATCCTTAAGCCGCCTGCGCGTTCTTTCATATCTCGATTTAAAGGTGAACAGCGCCGGCGTTATCGGCGGCAAGAAACTTCAGCGTCTTATGAAAGTAAGACTTGGTGATGATATAGACATCGAAGAGCTACCCTACCCCTTTGCCACTGTCGCGACAGACCTTGTTACCGGCCACGAGGTATGGATCACAAAAGGCAATCTGATAGAAGCCATGACAGCCTCTTTCTCACTCCCCGGCCTCTTCCCGCCGGTAGAGCGTAACGACAGATTTTTAATTGATGGCGCACTCGTGAACCCCGTACCCGTATCTATATGTCAGGCTATGGGCGCACGCATGACTATTGCCGTTGACCTGAATGCCGACATGATAGGTAAAGCAACAACGCCGGGCGAAAAAGTGCCGCGCGTTGCAGGATATGACTTACTCGACAGCGATAATGGTATCCCGAATAAGAAACAAAATTTATTTAAGAGCATACCTATGACAAAAAAACTTTTTGCGCGCTCGGATAAAGATCACCCCAGCATGTTCGGCGTAATGGTCTCAACACTTAATATCGTTCAAGATCGACTAACACGCTCACGCTTAGCAGGAGATCCGCCAGACGTTCATATTAAACCGAATGTAGGACATATTGGGCTTATGGAGTTTGACCGTGCGGCTGAACTTATTAAAGAAGGCGAAGCCGCTGTTGAGCGCATTTTAACAGAGATTATCGCGGCTAAGAATGTACTCTTACCCGATAACGATAAAGATGAATTTTAAAGAGATTATTCGTCTAAAGATTTAAGGCTCAAGCGGCGTAGTTCTTTTTGAACAAGCTTTTCAATTAACGCGGGCAGATTCGCGTCCAGCCAGTCTTTTAGCATAGGACGCAAAAGATCTTTTGTGATTTGCTCAATAGTGGAAGAGCTATCAGGTCGAGCCACTTCCTCAGCCACAAGCTTAGACATCGCCTCAAGACTAGCAGACGCCGTTGTCGCTGAGATTAATTCTTCTCTAACAGAATCCTCAACAGGCTGTGACACATTCTCTACTGTTTCTTCTTTTTCATCCATGTCTCTTAACTCGATTTCAGGTACAATTTCTTCCTCTTCCTCGACAGAGGCTTCTATAGGGTCTTCTTCGATAGGATCACCTAGCTCTAAAACTTCATCTTCTTCTTCGGCAGGCGCTTCCTCAACCACCTCTTCTTCAACCTTAGGCTCAGGCTTGGTTTCGGCTTGCACAACCTCTTCTTTAGGTTCCTCTTTATCCTCTTGTTCTAAAACCTTTTCTTCTGGGGTTTCTTTTTCTTCTTCAGCATCAACGGCAGGCGCTTCCTCAGCGGCCTCTTCATCTTCATCAGAAATGATATCTCTAATAGACGACAAGATTTCCTCGATTGAGAGGTCGTCATCATCCTGTTTTGCTTCTTCTGCCATTCATCTTTCCCTAATTTTGCGTAAAGGCCTACAACAAACTTGGCCTATTTTGAAAGCCATGTCAAAGCGTTATAGCCCATTCTTGCACAAGAATATATTATTTTCGAATCGAAATATCCTCAATATCCGTTGAAAACAACTTGCGTCCCGCTTTTTTCATGATTTCATCATAATTCGTGCGGCCCGACAAAAATGCCACCTTATCAGGTTGCAATAAACCAAGTTCCGCCGCCAAAGAGAAACGGGCAACAATCTCATTGCGGCGCGCCGTAGCTAAATCAACACTTGCGCTCAGCAAATCCTGATCCGCATCTAAAGAGTCCAAAACAGTACGCTCACCGAGCAAAGCTTCTTCATACGTGCCCTCACGCGCTATATTCGCCGCATCGACTTGCAAACTTCTGGATTCTATTTCCGCCTGCGCTGATAATAAAGATTCCCAGTCTTCTGTTACCGCTTGACGGACTGAACGTTCAACATCCCTGGCCTGCATGAGTAGTTGCTGAGCATCATATTTACTTTGCCTGATGCGTGAGCGTGTTGCGCCGCCTTGATACAAGGGGATCGTTGCGCGCAGACCAATAACCCCCTGTTCACTTTCCTTAATAGCGCCAGAAGCTGTATCATAAGCTTTTCCATACTGCCCTTGAATAGAAATAGTTGGCCACAGCTCTCCGAACACACTTTCAATATCCTTTTCAGCCGCGCGGTGTGCATATCCGATAGACAAAAGTTCGGGGCTTTCGCGACTAGCGATCTCTAGCACATCCGAAAGATCCGCAGGCACGGGCAAATCAATAGCGTTCTCAACAACCAAATCATTAACAGGCAAGCCAATTACCCTTTGAAAAACCGTCTGAGCTGTTTTCATGCGCCCTTTCGCCGCGACAAGATCGGCCTTTGCCCCAGCATAGCGCGCACGTGCCTGCGCCACATCCGTTCTTGATAATTCGCCGACATCAAAACGTGCTTGTGCCGCCTCAAGCTGTTTTGACAGCAACTCTACATTACTATCATTGAGATCAACAAGTGACTGAGCAAGGTTTAAATCCATATAGGCCTGCACAGCGCGTTGGAGAACATCATTCTCAATCGCAATTAAAGCGTATTTTTGTGACTGGGTTAGAAGCTTAGCTGCCTCAGGCTCATTAAAATTACGAAAGCCTCTAAATAGAGGTTGCTCTAGTGTCACACCATAATCCTTAGACACATTGTCAGTCCGTCCTGTTACAAAAGCTGCCCCTTGCGTATCAGAACGTTCAGCATCAACGCCAGCACTCCCGTTGAGCACAGGGCGACGCTTTGCCAAAGCCTGAGATATATTTTCTGCAACAGAGGAGAATTGCACGCGTGCCGCCTGAATTTCAGGATTATTTTGATAGGTATATTGTAAAGCCTGCCCCAAGGTAAGCGGTTTAATAACGTTTTTTTCATTTTCTTGCGCTACAGCCTGCATGCTCAATAGAGCAAAACAAAAAAGCGGCAAAAGAAAGGAGATAAAACGCATTAAAACACAAATTTCGTTGCTGGCTCAAATCCCGGCAGATACGGAGCATTTGCATCAAAAAGAACCTGTTTGGAAATATGGCTACCTTGCCTTAAATAACATACAGCGTGCCCTTGCTTATAAGGATCAGGTCTTTCAACGGCGAATAAACGGCCATTATCCGCAAGTTGCTTTATGACTTCTGGTGGCACACTTCCGACGGCGCCTTCGAATAAAATGATATTATAAGGCGCTTCTTTTGGGCAGCCTTGCGCCATTGGAGCATTCATCACAACAACATTCACATATTCCTGAGCAGCCAATACTTCTGAAGCCGTCTTCGCCACTTCAGGGCTTTCTTCGACCGCAATAACCGTTGTGCAAAAATGACTCAATATCGCCGCCATATATCCATAGCCAGATCCAATTGTAAGTGCATAGTCTGACTCTCCGGTTATAGCCGCCTGCACGATGCGTGCTTGCGTTGTTGGCTCAAGCATATAACGCCCCGGTACAATTTCCACATCCTCATCAATATACGCTACATCTTTTAGCGCTGACGGTACAAAATTTTCCCTAGGGACTTTTTCAAATACGTTTAGAACTTCTTCATTATAGACATCATTGGGCTCGATCTGGCCTTTAACCATATTTACGCGCTGGATATTATGCTTTGTCATGATATTCACTTTGGTCATTTGAGTTATTGTGGTTGACATTGAAGCCAAATATAGCATAAATCATAATCTGTTCGTTTCCGGCTGACAACGGCAAGTTTCGAACAAAACCTTATATAGGATACCACATTTAGATGGCGCGATGGCAGAGTGGTGATGCAGCGGATTGCAAATCCGTGTACAGGGGTTCGATTCCCCTTCGTGCCTCCACTATTTACACATTTAAAAACATTGTTTTCATAAAAAGTCTTGCTTCCTACCTCCGCCCCCTGTAATAAAATTATATGTCAATAAGAGTAACAACAGGAGAAATTTATGGATATTGATGAGTTTGGCGACGACTTAGGAGACGGTAGCGATTTGCAGGCAACTGGGCATGGCATGGCACGCTCTTTAGAAGCTAAAGATAAATTTAAAGCAAAACGCGCATGGAAACGCCTAAGAACAAAACCAAAAGAGTTTCTTGTAAAAGATGTGATTGGACCAGAACTTAAATTCGGTGCTCTGGTTGGTGTTTTCTCTTACTGGCTTGCCACAGCAGGCGAAAGAATTGGCCACATCGAAGCACCTGATTATGGATCAATTGCTATCGCAGCCGCCCTCGCAATGCCAGTCATCAAAACACTAAACTATGCAGGGCAAACACTTGGCAACATCCGAGGCCACTTTGCGAATGCCACAAGAGAAGGCTCTTATTTCCAGCAAATTGATGACCGTGCAGAACTTCGCGGTGTAATGGGAACGCTTGGGTTCCTAACGCTCTGTGTAGGTGGAGCTTTAGGCTTTAGTGATGTCGCACAGTACCCAGCCTCTATGGGAATGAATATTTTAGACTGGGGAGGGACTGTTATCGAAGTAATCACCGAAGGTGTTAAATCTGTAAATACACCAAACGCACCAGCCCCCCAATAAATAAAGAACATCATTTAAGATATTTAAAAAAGCCGTTTTATAACGGCTTTTTTTTTCACAAATTCAAAATTTACTTGCATATACCACTGTCTTTTTGGAATAGTAGTATTGAACATGATCTCAAGATTGAAACGAATAAAGAACAAAGCCGCCATAGGCTTCTCATCCGCAATAATTCTTGCGGCATGCCAGAGCACACCCGTAACAAGCGCATCAGGCACTTTCGACACTTCATCAACTAACTACATGGCGACAGGCTATTTGGAAATGGTCACGATTGGTGATGTAAACTTGCCTGTTGTGGCTAAGCTTGACACTGGCGCAGACACATCATCTGTTCATGCGACGGATATTTCTCAATATAAAGACGCTAACGGTACAGACAAAGTCCGTTTTAGAATCGTGACAGAAACCGCCACCTCTGGTCTTATTGAACGTCCACTTGTTCGCATTGCCACGATTAAAGGTAAAGGCGACAACCCTTCTGTCGAAAGGCCCGTTGTTGAACTTCGCTTCTTATTCAATGATTTTGAAATTGAAACACAAGTTACGCTTGCTGACCGTGACCGGTACTCCACCAATCTGCTTTTTGGACGCAACACACTTACCGAGGCCAAAGTCTTCGTTAATCCCGGCGCGACCTATGTGCTAACCTCTGCCCGCGCGCCAAGCTAAAAAATCGCGTCTATAGCCGTATATATTTTCCTATTTCATGCTAATCTATTCTCATGAAAGAATCATTACTCGTTGATGTGTTTTGGCATGCAGGTTTTTTCCTTGTATTATCCGCATTGATTATACCCATACTACGCTACTTCAAAATCCCTACCGCCTTGGGGTATTTACTGGCAGGAATTGCTATTGGTCCGCATGGGTTGAGCGCTATTACCGATCATTCTTTTGCCCTAGACCTTATAAGTCTTCACGATGCCCAGCACGTGAAGATCTTAGCTGAATTAGGCATTGTCCTTTTATTATTCATTGTCGGATTAGAATTAACGCCGCGCAGACTCTGGCAAATGCGCAACCTTGTTTTTGGACTTGGCGGTGCTCAAGTTTTAATCACCGCCCTTATTATAGGAAGCATTGCATTCTTTTGGGGCAATAGTATTAAAGTTTCGCTTTTATTGGGACTAGGCCTGGCTCTATCATCAACGGCTATTGTTACCCAATGGCTGCATGAGAAAAAGCTTTTCGTCACACATACGGGCAGAACAAGTTTTAGCATTTTACTGTTACAAGATTTAGCCGTTATTCCAATCCTTTTGCTTCTAACAATCTTAAGCGCGGAGAGCAGTAACGGCTTACTTCAATTTGCCTTTCTATCACTACTAAAAATGGGCTTCACAGTGCTCATCATATATATTGGCGGACGCCTCATCCTCAAGCCACTCTTTGTATTTGCCAATCGCCACGGCGGATCAGAAGTCTTTATGGCGCTGACGTTGCTTGTCATTGTAACAAGTGCGTCCGTCGCCGCGGTTGCGGGACTATCTATGGCACTCGGCGCCTTTATAGCGGGGCTTTTATTAGCGGATACAGAATACCGCCACGAAATATCATCCCTCGTTATCCCCTTCAAAAGCATGCTTCTTGGCATCTTTTTCTTATCATTCGGCATGGGCATAAATCTCTCCTTTGTTGCAGAGAAACCATTTTGGCTACTAAGTTCAGCTATTGGTTTGATCGCTATCAAAGCTATCATCATCTTCGTTCTATGTAAGTTTTGGAAACAAACAACTGCCGTCGCGGTTGAGAGCGCTATATTACTCGCTCAAGCTGGCGAATTTGGCCTCCTTGTCGTCAGCAGTGCTTTAGCCTCAGGTTTGATGCATGAAGACGTAGCCCAATTCATGCTCCTTAACGTAGGGATAACTATTCTCTTAGCGCCTGTCTTAGCGCCTGTTGCACGCCAAGTAGGTGCATTTATTGAAAACAGAACCCTAACAAAACAAAACATTAAAAACGAACAACTGGAAGACAAAGAACATCACGTTGTCATTTTTGGATTTGGGCGCGTTGGCCATGCTATTGCCAATTCTCTTTGTAAAGAAGGTCTAGAAATTCTGGCGTTTGACAAGAACATTGAAACAGTTCAATCCGCGCGCAAAAAACTTAATCCTGTTTTCTTAGGGGATGCGACAAAGAAAACGACCCTTGAGGCCGCCCAACTCGATAGCGCATCTTGTATTGTCCTTACGATTGACGATGCTGCCGTTACAAAAGCTATAATACATAAAATAAGAGACCTATCTAACAATGCCCCTATTATAGTAAGAGCGCGCACCAGTAAAGAAGCCAGCCTCTACGAGGAAATGCAAAATGTTACCCCTCTATCAGAAGAGGCTGTTTTAAGTAACCATATGTCAGATAAAGCGTTCAAACTACTGGGCATTAAAAAATAAAGGTGCAGAGTTCTGTCTTTTTGAGATAGTGGCTCCCCGGGCCGGATTCGAACCCGCAAAACTTCGTTTTGCTCATATTTATATAAGCTGGTTCAACTAACCACGCGCAAGGGGTAAACAAATGTGCAGAGTTCTGTCTTTTTGAGATAGTGGCTCCCCGGGCCGGATTCGAACCAGCGACCAAGTGATTAACAGTCACCTGCTCTACCACTGAGCTACCGGGGAACGCTTTTGGAACTTAGTAAATACAAGAATTGAAACCCCCTTGTCAATCACAAATGACGCTTTTTTTCGCAATAATTGACAATATCTTTCAGACAAAAAAGAAAGCGCCCTAACCCGAGGGTTAAGACGCTTTCAATTCGAGAGCAACGAAGATATATGCTCAGATACTGACTAAACTTTAACTGGTAAGTCTCTTATTCCAAGCTCTATGATATCCGAAGATATCTGAATTCCTGATATAAGGCGCTTAACCAAAGCGCTCTGTCCTAAAACAAAGCAAAGCAGCGTAGCCCATATAAACCATCCACTCCGGTTATTCGGCGAAGAATAACGACCTGTCTTTAAAAAAGACGGATCAGGCGACCTCACGAACAGACAGTGTATTAAGCATGTGACTGCAAAATTCTTTTCTGTAAGGGGTTTTACTACGCCCCGGGCTTAGGCCCTCTATATCCTTCGCTGGCCACTCAGTTACCAAAGGTAATGTCTGAGTTAGATACCACAACCAAGTGTTCCGAAGAATTTTTGCTGCGTCTCCTTGACGAAGAATATGATTTTACTTTAGGACCAATGATTCGGTTTGTATAGAGGCAAAAATAAGTTATCCACAGGTAAGAATTTTTTTGTCAAACAATGTATTTTTTACTTTTTACTCCATTAACCAACTGATTTAAAAGAATAAATTTTTATAAAAATTTGTAGAATCTTATAAAACAGAATTCAATAAAACCTTAGAAAGGAAAAGGCCATTTTAGGGTATTGCGTCATATTTCAGAATACTATAGAAAGATCGGTTTGCCTAAAAACGCTTTATTTACGGGGTGTTATTGAAAGCGGCTCATATGCACAATAGTAATAGGGCTAAGCTTATATTCATTGCGGAAATAACGGCGGATCAAAATGCGGATTTCTTCTTCAATATATGCCGCATCAGCCCATTCTTTGTCGCTGAACTTATCGAAACGATCTTCAATACTATCAAACAGTTCTTCTAAGGCTTGGGCATCTTGCGGATCATCTTCATCAACCACACCCAGTGTTGAAAGTTGGAAGTCTGACACATTATTATGCTTATCTACGGCAAAAGACGCGAAAGCACTGCCGTTAAAGCTAAGCTTCCTGCGTTCACGGATGGTTGGATGATCCATCGAAATAATACGTGCCTGATCGCAAGCCAGTAATTCTGTCGGCACATGGTCAATATGCTCTAAGCCCTTTTCTTTTGTGATACGGATCACCGCACCGTTTTCAGGCACAAGGCTATGTGGCACCTGACAGCGCTGCGCGATTAAGGCATGGCCTTCTTGCTGTTCTATTTCTCCGTGTACAGGAATAACACAATGTGGACGGATTAACTGGAACATATGCGCTACTTCATCCTGCGCCGGATGACCAGAGACATGAATGTGCGCCTGTTTAGGCGTAATAACTTCGACACCGCGCGCTACAAGCATATTCCGCATATCAATAATGCCGCGCTCATTGCCCGGAATAGCCCGCGCAGAGAATATGAGCATGTCCCCCTCGCCCAGCGTTACCGTCGGGTGTTCTCCTTTAGCGACCTTTGGCAATTGCGCCCTCGGCTCCCCTTGCGATCCCGTCAACACATAAACAATACGATCATCGGCACAATAAGCCGCCTCTTCTTCAGAAACAAAAATTCCATCTTCTTCAATAATATCAAACTGGCGAGCAATATCGGCCATGTTTTTCAGTGAGCGCCCAACAGGGCAGACATAACGATCTGTTGCTTTTGCCGCTTTTAATACTGTTTTTAATCGGCCTATGTTGGATGAGAATAGCGTGACCCCAATCTTACCTTTAGCCCGTTTGAACAGTTTCTCGAAATCCGCGCAAAGCTCACTTTCAGACCCCGAAGTACCGGGCACGCAAGAATTGGTCGAGTCACNANCATAGGCAAGCACCCCCTCTTCACCCAAAGCCTTTAATCGTCCCTCATCTGATTTAAACCCCGCCATTGGCGCCGGATCAAAATTCCAATCTCCTGAGTGAAGTACAACACCTTCAGGCGTGCGCACGATGATTGAAGATGTGTCTGGAATAGAATGCGCCATATTAACCCATTCCAAATCAAAAGGTCCGACTGAGGCTTTGCCTTTATTTTCCACCTCAATCAGCGGAACATCATTCCCATAAGGAACCTCTTGCAATTTGCGCTTTAGAACCTCCATCGTGAAAGGTGTGGCATAGACAGGACATTTAAGGCGCGGCCATAAATGCGCAACGCCGCCAATNTGGTCTTCATGCGCGTGAGTGATAATAAGCCCTGCAAGCTTGTCATTGCGCTCTTCAATAAAGGACGGGTCAGGAAGCAAAATATCAACGCCGGGCAAACGCTCATCCGCAAAGCCCATACCGCAGTCAATTGCCAGCCATTGGCCATCATAATGGTACAGGTTTAAATTTGCGCCAAAATGGCCGCAACCGCCAAGTGGCACAAAATAAAGTTCTTTTTTATTAAGCTTAAGTGATTTTGACATGAGGAATTATGCCACGTCTTTTTGTTTTGGTTGAAGGTTATCCTTGTTCAAACAATATATCTCTTTCAGGCCATCCAATGTCAGTTCCTGATCAATATGATCAATAGCCTCAATATCGCCTGCAAATAATTGCGCTAAGCCGCCCGTTGCAATAACTGTCACGTCTTGCTCATTCATTTCTTGTTTAAGTTTAGAGAGCAAGCCATCGATCATATAGACATAGCCCCAATAAAGACCGGCCTGCATCGCCGTTACTGTATTGCGTCCGATAACAGATTCAGGCTTTTTGATATCAACTTTAGGCAATTTAGCCGCTGCGAGATAAAGAGCTTCGAGCGATAGATTTGGTCCTGGGGCAATGATGCCGCCATCATAGACACCTTTTGCACTGACAATATCAAAGGTCGTTGCCGTTCCAAAATCAACAATGATAAGCGGCGTATCATAAGATGCGCGCGCGGCAATAGCATTCACAAGACGGTCCGCCCCAACTTCATCTGGTTTATCAACATTGATCTCTATATTAAGATCTAGTGATTTATCGCCAACAATCATCGGTACAATATCAAAATATTTTTGGCAAAGTCTCAGCATCGCCGCATCAGCATCTGGCACAACAGATGCCAGAATAACTTGAGATATTTGATCTAACGCAACACCTTGTGACGAAAAAAGCTGTGTCAAATGAACGGCATATTCGTCCTCCGTCTTGCCCGCTACTGTTTTCAGACGCCACACATTGAGCGCCTTTTCAGGGGCATTCGCATCAAACAAAGCAAAAACAGTATTGGTATTCCCAATATCAATAGCAAGTAGCATTATAATATTCCTTTAAAAGATTTCTCCGGCTGTAATCCGCTGTATTTCTTGCGTATCCGACCTTTTTACGATAAGTGCCCCATCCTTATCAAGTCTTTTAAATACGCCTTTAAATTGTTGATGGCGGAGCTTCACTTCTATCTCTTCTTCAAGCTTCCATGCATAGGCCATCCATTGCTCGACAATATGTTCAAAACCAAACTCCTGCCATGCCACATAGAGCGCTTTAAATGATGTTAGATACGCGCTCACTACATCTTCCAGATTCGCACTTACATAATGTAAAATGCAGGCCTTGTCCGCTGGCGCTGCCGCAACATTAATCCCCGTTCCAACAACCAATCCTTTATCACCCGCACGTTCAATCAAAATGCCGCAACATTTCTTGCCTTCAAGCAGGACATCATTAGGCCACTTAAGCCGGATGCTTTCTTGCGGCACACCTTGCGCTAATATTGTTTTAACAACGGCAATCGCAGTGACAAATGCAATTTGCGAAAGATGTTGAACAGCTATATCAGGTTCTAGGTAAATGGATAAAGCCATATTGCCGCCTGTGTCTTCCCATTTACGGTCATAGCGTCCACGCCCTGCACTTTGCCTAAGCGCTTGCACTGCCTCCCCAGAAGACAGCCCCTCTTCTTCTTGTTTTTGCAAAAGATAGGTGTTTGTGCTTTCAAGCTCATCAAAAACCGTGAGCTCTATATTGCTGTAATCAACCATATAAAATGAGCGGTGCGATTGAATGACGGACAAGCGTCAATAAAAATTCAGGTGAAATAATATATAAGAGGACAAAAACGCTTGATAAAGTCATAACAATCGGACGGCCCAGACCAAAATCTTGCTTTAGTTTTATGTCGCCCTCATCAAAGAACATGACCTTAATGATGCGTAAGTAATAATAGGCCGACACAACGGAACATAGCACCCCGATAATCGCTAGATAGATGGCACCGCCTTCAATTGCGGCTTGGAAAACATAAAGCTTGGCAAAGAAACCAGCCATGGGCGGGATACCGGCCATTGAGAACATCAAAATAGCCAGCACATATGATAACACAGGTGATGTTTTTGCCAGCCCAGCCATATCATCAATATTTGTGATCATCTTGCCATCTGCATTCAGGCACAAAATAACTGCGAAAACGCCTAAGGTCATGATCATATAAATAACCAGATAAGCCACAGTTGCACTCAAGCCAATAGCCAGCCCCGTGCACAATGCTAGTAAAGCAAAACCAACATGACCGATAGAACTGAAGGCTAGAAGACGCTTAATATTGTTTTGTGTGAGCGCCGCAAATGAACCGATAATCATTGAAAGTGCGGAAACAGCATAGATAATTTGCCCCCAATCTTGCGCCAGCGTACCAAATGGCTCATACAGCAAACGTAAGAGCAAACCAAAAGCCGCAATCTTTGGCACAGCGGCGAAGAATGCTGTTACAGATGTTGGCGCCCCTTCATACACATCCGGCGCCCAAATGTGAAATGGCGCGGCGGAGATTTTAAACGCCATAGCCGCCAACACAAACACCATACCAACAACAGCGCCATTAACCTTATCCAAGCCACTTGCGGCGACTGCAATAGAGTCAAAATCAAGTGCGCCTGTATACCCGTATATGAGTGAGATACCAAATAGGAGCATTCCAGACGACAGCGCGCCAAGGACAAAATACTTCAGGCCCGCCTCTGATGAACGGGCATTATCGCGTTGGATAGCGGCAAGAATATACAAGCTCAGTGACTGTAGCTCCAGCCCCATGTATAGACTGAGCATTGAATTGGCTGAAACCATAATGAACATACCCAGCGTCGCCAGCAAAACCAGCACAGGGTATTCAAATCGTGAAATATTCGCATATTCCAGATAACGACGGGAAATAGCCAAAGCGCCAACACTTCCAGTCAAAATAAGTGCCTTAAAGAACAAAGCATAGCTGTCATGGACCAGCATATTACCAAAAGAGTAGCTCAGCGCGTTCGGCGCAAAACCAAACATAATCGCCGCAGTTAAAAGCAACACACCGACAGCAACTTTAAGCGCAAGTCCTGTCACCTTATTGCCATTGAACACACCATAGATCAGGAGCGCCATCGCCATAACAGCGAGAAATAATTCAGGCAATACGTGTTGAAGATCATCAATTATAGGCATTTAATTTCCCCTCATATTGCGTAATCAAATGAGCCGCACTTGCTTCTGTTTTTTCCAAAATCACATTAGGGAAAACACCAAGGAAGATAACAATCGCCGCCATTGGAATAAGTATAACGCGCTCACGCCACGAAATATCCTTCAAGGCAGAAGCATCTTTGTTGTCCTGCGGTCCAAACACAGTCTTACGGTACAGCCATAACATATATGGCGCGCCGACGATCAAGCCTGTCGCCGCAAATAATGCAACCCATGTGCTCACCTGATATGTGCCAATCAACACAAGGAACTCACCAACAAACCCAGACGTTCCAGGCAGACCAACAGAGGCGAGCATAAAGATCATAAAGACAACGGCGTAATGCGGCATGTTTTTCACCAGACCGCCATAGCGCTCAATATCACGTGTGTGGAGACGATCATAAACCACACCAACACACAAGAACAGCGCCGCCGAGACGACACCATGAGAAATCATCTGGAAGATAGCACCTTGCACGCCTTGTAGGTTCAGCGCAAATATACCAAGCGTTACATACCCCATATGCGCCACAGATGAATAAGCGATCAGCTTCTTCATATCTTTTTGGACCAAAGCAATCAGCGATGTGTAAATAATGGCGACAACACTGAGCGCAAAAATAAGCGGCATAAAATATTGTGTCGCATCAGGGAACATCGGCACCGAGAATCTCAAGAAACCATAACCACCCATTTTAAGTAAAACCCCTGCAAGTATGACCGAGCCAGCAGTCGGTGCCTCAACATGCGCATCAGGAAGCCATGTATGCACGGGAAACATCGGCATTTTTACTGCAAAGCTGGCAAAGAAAGCGAGCCATAGCCATTTTTGTATATCACTGTTAAAGACATGTTCGAATAAAGTTGGAATATCGCTACTGCCTGCCTTAAAGAAGATAAACAGCATAGCCACGAGCATTAAAACAGAGCCTAGAAGTGTATAAAGGAAAAACTTGAACGCTGAATACACACGGCGCTGACCACCCCATACACCAATAATAATAAACATCGGGATCAACACAGCCTCAAAGAAGATATAGAAAAGGAACAAATCGAGCGCAAGGAACGTACCGATCATCAATGTTTCCAATACCAAAAAAGCAATCATATAGTCTTTGACGTTCTTTTTAATACTCGTCCAACTCGCCAACACACAAACAGGCGTGAGCCACGCAGATAACACTACAAAGAACAGTGAAATACCATCTACGCCGAGCTTATACGTCAGGCCAAAAGCTGGAAACCAGACATGCTCTTCTACAAATTGGAAATCCGCTGTCCCCGCATCAAAATTACACAAGAGCACTCCCGCTAAAACAGCATTACAAATCGATACAAATAGCGCTGTATACTTCGCATTACGCGCGCTCAACTCCTCAGACCCACGGATCAAAATGAGAAAAAGCACACCAAGAAGCGGTAGAAAGGTCAGAACTGAAAGAATTGGAAACTCACCCATGTGTAAATACTCCCGCGCGATAGAAGAACCAGCTAATAATTGCTATCACAGCAATCATCATCGTGAACGCATATTGGAACACATAGCCCGATTGTATCGCTTTCATTCTTATTGAAATTTTATTTGATAACCACGCCAAACCATCTGGGCCAAGACCATTGATGATCATACCATCACCAATTTTCCAAAAAGCATTCCCTTTAATCAACGCCCCTTTAACAAAAACATTGTCATAGAGCTCATCAAAATACCATTTGTTATAAAATAGCTTGTAAACAGGTTTCATTACACGGGCAATGGCAGTCGGCCACGTTGTCTGGAACATGTAAAGAAGATAAGCAAACGCAATACCAAACACGCCAACAACAATCGGCAACTTCTTCACCCAAAACGGCACATGGTGGGCCGCTTCAACGGTGTCATTCGCGTGCAAGACAAATAAAGCATGCCCCCAGAATTCAGCTTTGTGGTGCCCTACAAAGCTTTCATAGAACAAATAACCAGCAAATAATGCGCCTGACGCCAACACAAATAATGGCACAAGCATCACCGCAGGTGACTCATGAATATGAGACATCACTTTCTTAGATGCACGAGGCTCACCATGGAATGTCATTAAGATCAAGCGCCATGAGTAAAAGGCTGTCATCAAAGCCGCCGCAATACCCATCCAAAAAGCGAAATTACCGATGAGCGTGTGGTCCGCAAAAGCGGCTTCTAAGATCATATCTTTTGAATAATAACCTGCAAAGAACGGTACACCAGCAAGGGCCAAAGACCCAATCCACATCATTACATAGGTGATCGGTATTTTCTTCCAAATCCCGCCCATATTGCGCATATCCTGCTCATCCGACATTGCATGGATCACAGATCCAGCCCCAAGGAATAGAAGTGCCTTAAAGAACGCATGTGTCATAAGGTGGAACATTGCCGCCGAATAGGCAGAAACACCAAGCGCAAAGAACATATAGCCAAGTTGGCTCATTGTTGAATAAGCAATGACGCGCTTGATATCGAATTGCGTCATACCAATCGTCGCCGCAACGAAAGCTGTCAGGGCACCGAGCACGGCGACAACCTCCAGAGCCATTGGCGCATATTCAAAGACTGGCGAGAAGCGCGCCACGAGGAACACCCCTGCCGTCACCATTGTCGCCGCATGGATAAGGGCGGATACAGGCGTTGGACCTTCCATCGCATCAGGAAGCCATGTGTGCAAGCCAAGTTGCGCTGATTTACCCACCGCACCAACAAAAAGAAGCAGGCATATAAGCGTCAAAGCATGAACAGTTTGTCCAAGGAATACGTAGCTTACTTCAGAAAGCTCAGCCGCGCGCTCAAAAATAACATCAAAGCTGACACTGCCAAAAATCGCAAAAGTAGCAAAGATACCTAGAGCTAAACCAAAATCACCCACACGGTTAACAATAAAGGCTTTCATCGCCGCGCGGTTAGCTGAATGTTTATGATTCCAAAACCCAATCAACAAATAAGATGCCAAACCGACACCTTCCCAGCCAAAGAAAAGCTGGATCAGATTATCTGATGTGACAAGCATCAACATAGCAAATGTGAACAAACTCAAATAGCTCATAAACCTTGCTTTATTAGGGTCGTGGCTCATATACCCAACCGAGTAAATATGAACACATGCAGACACAATCGTAATCACACACATCATAACGACGGTAAGCTGATCAATACGGAGCGCCCAGTCAATTTGCAAGTCAGCAACACTGATCCAACTCGCAAGTGAAACCATACGCGGCGCATGATGCAAAACCACATCATTAAACAGAATGATCGAGATTATCGCCGAAATAATAAGCGCGCCACTGGTAACAATTTGAGAAGCGCGGTCTCCAATATACTTTCCGCCTAGAAAGGCAATAACAAAGGCCACAAGGGGAAGGAACACGGCATAAATTTCAATCGGTAACGCGCTTAACATCTTTTATCTTTCAACCCTACCCCTTTAGATCCGAAATATCTTCTACAGCAATTGACCCTTTATTTCTAAAGAACACCACCAAAATAGCCAAACCTATCGCGGCTTCTGCCGCCGCAACAGTTAGGATAAACATTGTGAAAATCTGTCCACTGATATCACCTAGGAAAGATGAAAAAGCGACAAAATTTATATTCACCGCCAAGAGCATAAGCTCAATAGACATAAGGATAACGATCACATTCTTACGGTTTAAGAAAATACCGAAAACGCCAAGCGTAAACAGTAATCCGCCTAAAATCAGAAAATGCTCCAAGCCTATTGCGCCTAATGATTCCATGCTTAAATCCCTGTCCCTGTTGTGACTTTTTTGATCGCTACAGCATCTTCGCGCTTACGTGTCACTTGTTCTTTAATTTTTTGCCTGTGTACACCAGGTCTTTTGCGCAGTGTCAGCACAATCGCGCCGACCATCGCAACAAACAGAATGAGACCAGCAAGCTGGAACGGCAAGACATAGTCTGTGTAAAGTACCCGGCCAATCGCTTCGGTGTTCGTCAGCTCAACTGCGGTGCTCGCCGCCGTTTCTATCATAATAGAAGCCTGATCAGAGAAGTCCCACTGTGTAAACAATACAAAGAATTCAAACATGACGACACCGCCGATCAATAGACCAAGCGGCACGTACTGCATTGCTCCCTTGCGTAAATCTTCAAACCCAATATCCAACATCATCACGACAAAGAGAAAGAGAACCGCCACCGCGCCGACATAGACAATCGCGAGAATCATTGCCATAAATTCAGCACCAAGCATCACAAACAATCCTGCAGATGTAAAAAAGCCCAATATAAGAAAAAGCACAGAATGTACAGGGTTGCGCGCTGTAATCACGGCCACAGCACTCGCGGTTAAAATAAAGGCAAATAGATAAAAAACGAGCGTTTCAATCATGGGCTAAAGCCTACTGCTAACTCCTGTAAATCGCAAGGCGGGTTTTTGAAAAAAAGACAGATAAAAACAGATTGTGCAAAACTTCTTAACGATAAGGCGCATCATTAGCAAGGTTCTGGGCAATTTGCGCTTCCCAGCGGTCTCCATTGGCTAACAATTTATCTTTATCATAGAAAAGCTCTTCACGAGTCTCTGTTGCAAATTCAAAATTTGGCCCCTCAACAATAGCATCGACAGGACAAGCTTCCTGACATAGGCCGCAATAAATACATTTAGTCATATCTATATCATAGCGCGTTGTACGGCGCGATCCGTCATCACGCGATTCCGCCTCAATCGTAATGGCTTGCGCGGGACAAATAGCTTCACACAGCTTACATGCAATACAACGCTCTTCCCCATTCGGGTAGCGTCTTAGCGCGTGCTCTCCGCGAAAACGAGGGCTAATCGGCCCTTTTTCGTAGGGGTAGTTGATCGTATATTTCGTCTTAAAAAAATATTTCAGTGTCAATGCAAAGCCTGTGACAAGCTCTTGCAGTAGAAATCCATATTTAGCACGATCTAATAACATATCTATCCTCTATGGCAACGCATCAAAGTAAACAAGAATTGACGCAACAATAAGCACCCACACCAAAGTGAATGGCAAGAATATTTTCCAGCCCAAACGCATAAGCTGGTCATATCTAAAGCGTGGCAACGTTGCACGCGCCCAGATAAAGAAGAATAAAATAGACGCGGTTTTGAGCATAAACCAAACAAAGCCAGGTATAACATCCAGTGCTTCAATACCAAATGGGGGTAACCAGCCGCCCAAGAAAAGAATCGTTGTCATCGCTGACATCAAAATCATATTCGCATACTCACCAAGGAAGAACAGCGCGTACGCCATCGCCGAGTATTCAACCAAGAAACCGCCAGAGAGTTCAGACTCACCTTCAGGTAAGTCAAATGGCGCACGGTTTGTTTCCGCCAAAATCGAAACAAGGAAAACGATTAACATTGGGAATAAAAGAACACTCATCCACCATTGACGCTCAGCCAATACAATATCAGAGATATTTAATGAGCCCACACACAGTAATACCGTTACAATGATAAGCCCCATAGACACTTCATAAGATACCATCTGCGCCGCAGACCGAAGACCACCAAGAAAAGCATAACGTGAGTTTGAACCCCACCCCGCCATAAGGACACCGTAAACCCCCATTGAAGAAACAGCGAAAAGATAAAGCACACCGACATTTATATCTGCGAGCACCAGGCCTTGATCCACAGGGATAACCGCCCACGCCACAAGCGAAAGCGCAAAAGTTAGCATCGGCGCCAAAAGGAACACTGCTTTGTTAGCCGCCGTCGGGAGAATCATTTCCTTAGAAAATAGCTTGATACCATCAGCGATAGGCTGGAGCAGGCCGAAAGGCCCAACTGTCATAGGCCCTTGCCTGAGTTGCATAGCACCCATAACTTTGCGTTCAGCATATGTCATATAAGCAACAGCAAGAATAAGCGGAATTACAATTGCAAATATCTGCAATAATATCCATGCCAAAGGCCAGCCATATGTCATCATGAATTCGTTCATGACAAGAGTCTTAGCATGTTCATCTTTTTATAAAAAGAGTGTTCCGTTTAAAAAGAAAAGTTTTTCATCAGGTTTTCCGTGCCGCCTTCGCCCAAGAAACCATCGATTTTCTTTTTAACATCATCATCAATGACTTTATCAAGACCGCGTTTAACCTCATCTTTAACCTTCTGCTTCACAGCATCCTGTACATCCAGGCTATATTTCAGATTATCGAATGGGCCTGAAATTTTCAGCGGAATGGAGCGTACTGAGCTTTTTTCTAACAAGCCCTCGCCAAGGGTTGGCTCGAGTCTGTAATTCACAAGTTGATTCGGCAGGTCAACAGTGCCCTGCCCTAATACCTCCATACCTGGTGACTTCATCGTGAAGGCTTCATTATTCACAATCCCTGAGTTAATAAGCATATCAGCATTCACTGACGTAAACTCAAAAGAATCACTCGCAGTGTCTTTGGCTGTTGCAGCGGCGCTAATATCACCAGACTTAATAATAGCCAGAATTTGATTAAGGCGTTTTGAAAGCTCCCATTTTGAGATAACACCACTCCCGACATTTGCATTAGCCGAACCGTTTAGGTTACTAAGAAGCGCTTTATCCGTCGTCCCTGACGTTGTTATATTATATTTTGTGTTCAAAAGGCCGCTAACATAGTCCTGCCCCTGCAATGTCTTCGTAAGAGCCGCCAGATTAAGATCAGTCACAGCGCCCTGACTTTCAACCTTATTGCCTTTTGCGTATATCGAAGAGACAGAGGCAATCTGCCCGTTAAAAATTGCCAATGATTGATCGAGCTTTACAGAGCCATAATCCCCTGTAACTTTTGCGTTTACGTCTTTAATAGTATAAGGCGCAAAGACAACTTCACCCACTTTAATATCACCGTTAAGTTTCATATCATTCAAGAAGCTAAAATCGACGGGCACAGCCTTTGCGGGAGCCTTTTTCGTTTTAGTTGAAGCTGGCGCCTCAGGACCTGCGTTTAAAATAATCTTATTCGCATCAATACGGTCAGAAGACATCTCAAATTTCACATCTGGCCTTTTAAAGTTCTTTACGACCAGATTCCCCTTAAGACTTTGTTCATTCGCCGAAATGTCGAAACTCTTAACCGTAAGTGTTTCATTGTCCAGATTCATATTAAGAACTACATCCCCCTTAATATCAGTCATGATGGCGCCATTATCAAAACCAAGAGCAAAGTCAGCGCTCATATCTTTATTCAAACCAACATTACTCATATCAGCATTGAAATCATGCATAGAAATACGTGAGCCGCTTTTCTTATCTTCAAAGTAAACAGTCGAATCGGCAACTTTAATACTACTAATCGTAAAATCAGGCATTGCACCCGAAGTTTTTGTAGGCTCCGCAGTCTCTTTAACAGCTTCTTTTGCTGTTGGCGCTTCAAATGTCCAGCTATTCTTACCATTTTCTAAAACAACCAACCGCGCCGTAAGCCCAGTAATAGAAATATCAGAAACTTCGATTTTTTGTTGCAATAGCGGCAGAACCTTTACACCAAGCCCTGCTTCTTTAAACACAATAAACTCTTGCCCTTTAAATCCCGCATTCAGGGGATTGCTCAATGCAACATCAGATATCTTAAGTTCAAAGGTGGGAAAAAGGCCAATTTCAATAGGCCCATTAATAACAAGTTCGCGTCCCGTCGCTTCCTTTACCTTCTCAGTAACAAGAGCCTTATACTCATTCGGGTCAAAATTAACGAGGAATACCGCACCGGCAATTAGTACGATGACAATAATAGTGAATAAAAGGCCTAAGAAACGGGCAAATAGCTTCATGAAATCTCTATCCTGAATTGATTAGGAGATAAGATATAAGTTTTTAAAAAAAATTCAATGCTGATTAGTGTTTAAACATACTGCTTCTTAAGGTGTGAACATTTTTGGATCACATTCACAAGCTTTCCCTTATGAAACGGTTTCGTCAGGAAGCTTCTCGCGCCTTGTGCTTTAGCACGCATAACATTTTCTTTCGTGCTATCACCACTCACGAGCACAATATAAGCATCAGGATCATAAGCCAGAATATCACTACAAATTTTAAGCCCCGAACGCCCAGGTAAGTGAATATCTAAAATGACGACAGCCGGACGCATTTCTTTGTAACGTTCAAGTACTTCGCTTCCGTCAGCTATTGTTTCAATTTGCGCATATGGCTTAACAATGCTTTTAATTAGCCCACGGATGAACATGTCATCATCGGCTAACAGCACCATTTGTGCATATTCTTTTTGCACTTCTTGTCTTGAATTTTCCATACCCCACCTTTATTTTCGTCATACACAAAAACTCACAGGGCTATGTTATTGTAATTAGCTTACATATTACTTAATAATAGATAAAATACGTTTTAAATTTTATAGATTAAAAAAGTCAAAAAAATCTTGATGATTTTCTTGACAAGCCCCCAATGATAGCGCTATTAAACACAATCTGATTTTAAACGAAGAAAAATGGAATAACTATGTACGCAATTTTTAAAACTGGTGGCAAACAATACCGCGCTTCTCAAGACGATGTTCTTCGTGTTGAAAAGCTTGAAGGTGATGCTGGTGCGAAAATAACTTTTGATGAAGTTCTTTTTGTTGGTGATGAGAAAAAACAAACTTTGGGCGAGCCTACAATTAAAGGCGCGACTGTAACGGCTGAAATCGTTGAACAGACACGCGACCCTAAAATCATCGTATTCAAAAAACAACGTCGTCAAAATCACAGACGTAAAAAAGGTCATAAGCAACACAAGACACTTGTGAAAATCACAGGTATAAAAGCGGCTTAATAGATAAACTTAAAAGAATACTTGAAGGAGTAAGTTATGGCTCATAAAAAAGCAGGTGGTAGTTCTAGAAACGGACGTGATTCAGCAGGTCGCCGCCTTGGTGTAAAAAAATTCGGTGGTGAAACAGTTGACGCTGGTAACATTATTGTTCGTCAACGCGGGACAAAATACCACCCAGGCTTCAATGTAGGTCTTGGTAAAGACCACACTATCTTTGCTCTCAAAGATGGCGAGGTTAAGTTCACAAAGCGCACAGGCGACAAGACAGTTGTTAATGTTGTTGAAGCGCAAGCGGCTGAATAAGCCTCACTTTACTATTTAATTATTAAATTGGAGGGCTTGCCCCTCCTTTTTTTGTATCAAGGACAATAATTTTAAACATGAAATTTCTCGACGAAGCAAAAATATATCTCAAAAGTGGTGACGGCGGTGCCGGCGCTACGAGCTTTCGCCGTGAGAAATATGTCGAATTCGGCGGGCCTGACGGCGGAAATGGTGGCCGTGGTGGCGACGTTATATTCAGGGCACGCCGCGATTTGAACACTCTTATTGATTTTCGCTATACACAGCACTTCAAAGCCAAAAACGGTACGCATGGCATGGGCCGTCAACGCACAGGCTCAAAAGGCGAAGACATGATCATTGAAGTGCCTATCGGCACACAAATTCTTGATGAAGACAAAGAAACCGTTCTTTATGATATGATCGAAGAAGGGCAAACTGTCACGATTCTTAAAGGCGGTGACGGCGGATTCGGCAACCTTCACTACAAATCATCAACAAATCAGGCCCCGCGCAAACACACACCGGGCTGGCCAGGCAATGAGATGGCCGTTTGGTTACGCCTAAAACTTATCGCCGATGCAGGTCTCGTCGGCCTGCCTAATGCAGGGAAGTCAACTTTCCTTGCGGCCTCTTCTGCGGCAAAACCTAAGATTGCGGATTACCCTTTTACAACCCTTGCCCCTAATTTAGGTGTGGTGAAGCTAGACCATGATGCTGTCTTTGTTATTGCGGATATTCCCGGCCTTATTGAAGGCGCGCATGAAGGACAAGGCTTGGGGGACCGATTCCTCGGTCATATTGAGCGCACAGCTGTTCTCCTTCACATCATAGACATTACACAAGATGATATTGTCGATGCGTACCGCACTATTCGTAATGAACTTGAGAAGTACGATGAAGAGCTTGGACAACGCCATGAAATTGTCGCCCTTAATAAAGCAGACTCATTAGGACCGGAACTATCAAACGAACAAAAAGAGCTCTTGGAAAAAGAAATTGGTAAAGAGGTACACCTCATGTCCGGTGTCACTGGCGAAGGTGTCCGCCCTCTTCTATTTAAGCTCTATAGTAAAATTCAAGAAAACAGGGCTGACAACGACTAGCATTTGCACTACCTTATGTATTCGTATTCATCGATTTATATAAGGACAGCAAATAATGCGTGATAATGAACAACCTAAAACCGTCTACCTCAAAGATTACAAAACACCGGACTTCCTGATTGAAAATGTCCTCCTCACTTTCAAAATCTTTGATGGCGAAACAATTGTTCATGCAAAAACACAATTCAAACGCAATGGCGACCACAGCAATCACCTAGAGCTAGATGCTGAAGAACTTGGCCTGCTTAGCGTTAAATTGGATGGCGAAGAATGCGACCACCAAGTCACACCAACCAGCCTATCTATCCATACAAACAAGGATAGCTTCACACTAGATATCGAAAACCGCATTGTGCCAGAAGAAAACACAGCCCTTGAAGGTCTGTATAAATCCGGCGACATGTACGCCACGCAATGTGAAGCTCATGGATTCCGCCGTATCACATATTTCCTAGACCGCCCTGATGTCATGACAAGCTTCACCGTTCGCATAGAAGCGGATAAAGAAAAATATCCCATTCTTTTATCTAATGGTAACCCGATTGAAGATGGGAATTTGGACGATGGTCGCCATTACGTGACATGGCATGACCCTCACAAAAAGCCTTGTTATCTTTTTGCCCTTGTCGCCGGTGATCTGGAAGTACGCGAAGATCATTTCAAAACGATGAGCAATAAGGATGTGACCTTACGTATTTTCGTGCGTAAAGGTGACCTAGACCAGACAGCTTTTGCTATGGATTGCTTGAAGAAATGCATGAAATGGGATGAAGACAAATATGGCCGTGAATATGACTTAGACCTGTTCAACATTGTTGCGGTGTCTGACTTCAATATGGGCGCGATGGAGAATAAGTCTCTCAACATCTTCAACACCCAGCTTATTCTGGCGCATCCAGAACTTGCGACTGATTTTGACCATTTCAATGTAGACCGCGTTGTTGCACATGAATACTTTCATAACTGGTCTGGTAACCGTGTGACATGTCGTGATTGGTTCCAGCTTTCTTTAAAAGAAGGCTTCACAGTATTCCGCGAACAACAATACTGCCACGATGAATATGGCGCGGCATCACAGCGCATTGATGACGTGATTTACCTGCGTGAACAGCAATTCCCAGAAGACGCAGGCCCTATGGCACACCCCATCAGGCCAGACAGCTATATCGCTATCGACAATTTCTATACCCGCACCGTGTACCAAAAAGGCGGCGAAGTCATTCGTATGATGCATACCTTGATGGGCGATGAAAAATTCCGTAAAGCGACAGATCTCTATTTTAGCCGTTTTGACGGACAAGCCGTGACATGCGATGACTTTGTTGATTGCATGGAAGAAGCTTCAGGTATTGATCTATCGCAATTCCGCCTCTGGTATTCCCAAGCTGGCACACCGCGTATGACATGTAAGGGTAAATATGATGCGAAAGCCGAAACGTATACATTCACCCTATATCAGGAAGTCCCTGATACGCCCGGACAGACGAATAAAAAACCAATGCATATTCCTGTACAAGTTGGCCTGCTTAACAAAAACGGCGAAGACATGATTGGAACTCAAACACTGTATCTTCACGACAAATCCCAGATGTTCACCTTCGAAAATATTAAAGAAGAACCCGTGCCGTCGATCTTACGCAACTTTTCTGCCCCCGTACAAATGGATGCTCGTCTTGATAAGGATCAACTCGCCTTCTTGATGGCAAACGACACAGACGGCTTTAATAAATGGGAAGCATCGCAAAAGCTGGCCCTTTCAACGATACTCCCTGCCCTGCACGAGATTGAAAAAGGCAAAGAGGTCATGACAGACCCTGCCCTTATTGAAGGCTTTAGTGCCTTGATTGAAAATGAGCAAGACCCCTCGCTTCTATCCTACGCCCTTGGGCTTCCAAGCCACAGCTATATCGCACAATTACGCGATGTGATTGACCCCATTGCTATTCATGACCTGCGTGAGCAAATCTCAAAGGATATCGCGACAGCCTATTATGACGACTTTATGCGTATTTATGAGCATAACAGCATCGATGGGCCATATTCACCTGATCCAGCTTCTATGGGTAAGCGCGCCCTTAAAAACAAAGCATTATCCTATATGATGTATCTGCCTGAAAAGACGACAACGCTTGCCAAGGCTCAATACGATGAAGCGGATAATATGACGGATCGTGCTGCCGCGCTGAACTGCCTCGCACAAATTGATGGCAAGGAGAAAGACGAAGCCTTTGCGGACTTTTATGAACGCTTCAAGCAGCATGAGCTTGTGGTTAATAAGTGGTTCTCCATGCAAGTATGCGCAGACCGCGCCGATGGACCAGATATCGTGAATAAATTACGCAAGCACGAAGCCTTTACCATGAAAAATCCAAACAAAGTCCGCGCCCTCTACGCAGGCTTTGCAATGCGCAACGTGCCAGGTTTCCACCGCAAAGATGGCGCTGGATACATCCTGATGCGTGATATGCTCCTTGAACTGGACGGTATCAACCCGCAGATCACTGCGCGCTTAGCTGGCGTATTCCTACAATGGAAGAAATACGCACCTGAATACCGCGACCAAATGAAAGCTGTGCTCGAAGCGATTGCCAATAAAGACGGTATTTCACCCAACACTTATGAAGTAGTCAACAAAGCACTTACATCGTAAAAGGAAAATTATGGCAGAAAAGAAAGCACTTCTTGCAGGCGGCTGTTTTTGGGGAATGGAATATCTGTTTCGCAAACAACCAGGTATTATTTCTACACGTGTTGGTTATTGCGGCGGAGAAACGAAAGACCCTACCTACCCAGAAGTAAAAACAGGAGAAACAGGGCATGCCGAGACTCTTGAAGTTTTATACAATAATGATGAAACCACCTATCAAAACATATTAGAATTTTTCTTCAAAATGCATGACGCGACCACTGAAGGACGGCAAGGCAACGATATTGGATCACAGTATCGCTCCGCTATATTTTATTGTGATGAGAATCAGAAAAACAAAGCCCTAGAGATTATTAACTATATTGATAGCCTCCAAATCCTTCCTGGAAAAATAGTCACGCAAGTCGTACCCGAAGCCCCTTTTTACGAAGCTGAAGACTACCATCAAGACTACCTGGAAAACAACCCCGATGGCTATACATGCCACTTTGTACGCAAAGACTGGAGCTTGCCAAAAGAGTAGAAAAATCGCTATCTCCCGTCTTGGTCAAACTCGTTTCAACACCACTTAAGACCTGCATCTCACTTAACACTTATGAGGTTGTATATATGGCATTTCTGCAAACTATTTGACATAACTATTACCCTATGATATTTTCCCCTCCTAATTAAAAATTAAGGAAGGTTACCGCTATGGAAGCGACACAAACAACAGAATCAAGACAAGCACTACTAACAGCAATACTAGCAAGCGGTTTTGTCCCACGTTCATATCGAAAACAGGCAAAGAATGATCCGTCATCTTATGATGGTCCCGTTAAACTGGACCGCTATACAAAAGTAAAAATTGAAGCATTAAACGGCGAACTCATAGAAGATGCTAAGTTTAGAAAATATATTTCAGCTCAATTTTACCCAGTCGCACAAAAAGTGGCTATTCCAACACTTAAGCTAGAAGAATTATTGGCCAACCCGCTATATCAAAAGATCATTGAAAAGATCAGTGAGATGGGTGTGTGTGTTCAAAATGTAGAATTTGAAGGACGACTAGCAAACTCATATAGATGCCACAACACAAGCGTTATACTCGAAATGGACATCGTACGTCCAAAGTAAATAAGAGCCTTGGCTTGACCAATTAAATTTCACTGGCTACCGTGGATGGAGTTGAACAGAACATATTCACCATCCACGGAGGCCACGTTATGAAACACGATTTACCTGTCTTTGACATCACCAACATAGAAACAGACAAAGCCCTTCAAAGCGACATTATTGCCGCTGAAGAAGAATATGGCGCATACCTATTTACAGGCTACGACCCAAAAATCGAAGCGTGCCTGAAAAAGACACAAGAAGTTGCACGCAATTTCTTCGAGCGCCCTCTTGATGAAAAAATGACTTATGACTACGTCAATTATGACCATGATGGCGGTTATTTCCCCAAAGGCGGCGAGAAATCCGCCCATGGTATGCAAGCAGATACACTTGAATACTTCATGATCGGCCCAAAAGAAGCGACAAGCGAGGCATTAAAAGAAGCGTGGTGCCCGCGTCCAGAAGTAGACACTACATTTGATGCCACCCTTTCCGACATGTACGAAGCCTTTCAAGCCTTGGATTATCGCCTCTCTGTACCACTTTCACTCTATATCTTTGGCGATGAAACAACGATTAAAGAAAACTCTATCCACGGTAACCATAAACTCCGCGTAACATTCGGTGCGCAAAAAGGTAATTCTATTGCCCCGCATCGTGACCGATCCCGCCAGACCATCTTGTTCCCAAGACAGCCAGGCCTTACCATTGAAAGCCGTAAAGGCGAAGTGTTAGAAGTGCAAGCCGAAGAAGGTATGGGGCTTAAAAATAATGGCTACCAGCTCGGCTGGCTCACCAATGATGCGGTTCTACCATGCAATCACTGGGCTGAGGCTAAAACAGACGGACGGATGTCTATTGTTTTCTTTAGTCATATGAATGGCGATTTTGTTCTTAAACCGCAAGACAAGTTTGTAGACCGCATCCCTGTTGAAGGTTATCCGGATACACCAATGACGGTAACGGAATACGCGATATACCGCAAAACCTTCAATGATCCGAACTCCACCAGAACAGAAGAGTATAAGTCTTCTAAAGATGCGGCGTAAGGTCCATACATGCCTGATTTTCTTTTAGAGCAACAAATTGGCGGCGAGGTCTGCGGCATTGACGAAGTTGGCCGTGGCCCACTCGCCGGCCCTGTCACCGCCGCCGCTGTTTACATCCCCAAAGAAACTCTTTCACATGATTTCATAGCCCTCATCAATGACTCCAAAAAGCTGACCGCTAAAAAGCGTGAGACATTGTCAGTGCAGATTAAAGAACATTGTCTGTGGGCAATTGGCGAGGCATCCGTTGAAGAAATTGATCAGATTAACATTCTTCAAGCAACATTCACGGCTATGAGGCGGGCCTTTGAGAGTCTATCCAAACAATGCTCTATCAATCATGCCTTGATAGATGGCAATAAATCTCCATCACTCCCCTGTCCGTCAACGACGGTTATTAAAGGCGACCAGACAAGCACCTCAATAGCCGCCGCCTCTATTCTCGCTAAGGTGCACCGTGACCAATACATGGCACGTATTGCCAATGACCATCCAGGCTATGGCTGGGAAAGTAATGCGGGCTATGGATCAAAAAAACATATCGAAGCCATACACCAAATCGGCGTAACGCCTTATCACCGCAAGAGTTTCGAGCCTATTAAGTCACTTTTAGACTCTTCTATAACTAATTGACTCTTAAGACTCTTTTGACATTTTTTCCTTGACGGTGAATCCGAAATGATTCATGATTCCTTATCTGAAGAAGGAAGAAGAAGAATTATGTCGAGCGAAAAAATTGATCTATCCACATGCGCCAATGAAATACTAGCTGGTGACTGCATCGAAGTCATGAATGCCCTGCAACCAGAAAGCGTGGATATGATATTCGCCGACCCGCCCTATAATTTACAGCTTGGCGGTGATCTAAGCCGTCCGGACGATAGTAAAGTCGATGCCGTTGATGATGAATGGGATCAGTTTGATAGCTTTGCGGCCTATGATGACTTTACCGAAAAATGGATGAAATCCGCCTATAACCTGCTTAAACCAGACGGTACAATCTGGGTTATTGGCTCTTATCACAATATTTTCCGTGTCGGAAAGATCATGCAAGATCTGGGCTTTTGGATTCTTAATGACGTCGTATGGCGCAAAACAAATCCTATGCCTAATTTCCGTGGCCGCCGCTTCACAAACGCACATGAAACAATGATTTGGGCATCGAAATCTGAGAAGTCAAAATACACATTCAACTATCAATCACTGAAATCCTTTAACGACGATATTCAAATGCGTTCGGACTGGGAATTTCCTCTATGCACTGGCGGCGAGCGCCTGAAAAATGCACGCGGGGAAAAAGTACATCCAACGCAAAAACCCGAAGCCCTGCTCTACCGCATCATGCTGGCGGCATCAAATAAGGGTGACATGATCCTAGACCCTTTCTTTGGCACAGGCACGACAGGTGCTGTCGCCAAGAAGATGGGCCGTAACTTCATCGGTATTGAACAAGATAGCGCCTATATCAAGGCGGCACAAAAGAGGTTGGATGAGACATCATCTGTGGCGGAAGAAGACCTCGAGCAAATGCCGGATAAAAAATCGGAACCTCGTGTTCCTTTCGGCAATTTGCTTGAGACCGGCCTCCTTGAACCGGGCGCTATTCTTTATACACCCGATAAGAGCGTTCAGGCCCGTGTTCGCGCCGATGGCTCAATCTCGGCTAAATCAGATATGGGCAAGTATCAAGGCTCTATCCACAAAGTCGGTGCGGCATTACAAGATAAACCAAGCTGTAACGGGTGGACATTCTGGCATTATGAGCAAGCTGGACGCCGCCTCCCTATTGATGACCTCAGACAAAAATACAGAGACAATCAAAAGGCCGTAAACTGAGCCGAAAAAATCTCTAAATTTCAGCCTGTTAGTAATAGATACGTTTTTTCTTGCACAAAATTATTTAATTTTGCTACACCAGATGCATGAACAAACTACTTAATAAAATTACTCAGGGTAACTTAGAAGTTGTAGCGGCCAACGCCAACGCAACACTAAAAAGATCAAATTCAAAAGTCTTCGTTAAAGACATGGAAATCCAAGCTAGCATAGGTCTGCTTGAGCATGAGCGCGATATCCCTCAAACACTCAAGATCAGTGTTAACGCAGACATCAGTGTTGAAAGCTATGGGCATGTTACCAATGTTTCCGACACAGTAAATTACTATAACTTCAAGTTTATGGCAGAAGAAGTTGCGGCTACAGGCCACATCACGATGCTAGAAATCTTTGCAGACAAATTAGCCGCTAAGTGCTTTGCCGAGCCGCGCATCGAGAAAGTAACAATCACCCTCGTTAAGCCAGCCGCCATGCAAGACACTGACAGCTCAGGTTTTGCCTGCACCTATAGCCGTTCATAAACTGATCTCTTTTATTGAATTGTAAAACTTTCACCGCACCCGCATTCACCGGTTGCGAGCGGGTTTTTGAAACGGAAGCCTGGCGCTAGTTTGTCCGTACTGTCATAATCTATTTCAGTCCCCAGAATATACATCGTTGCCGTCACATCCACATAAACAATATGACCATTTTCGAGATAGACAGGCTCAAATCCTGGCTTTTCTTCCGCCATAAAGTCCATTTTATAAGAAAGACCCGAGCAGCCCTTTGACGGCACGGTAAGAGAGATACCGACAGCACCTTCCGCCTGCTTAAGATTCATCAAGCGGTCTATATGGTCTTCTGCGGCTTTTGTAAATGTAACAAGCTGGCTCATAGCAATAATATGGTCCTAAAACATATTAAGTTCAAGCTTGGCTGTTTCAGCCATCATATCAGGCGTCCACGGCGGATCAAAAACAAGATCAACATCAACCGTACCCACACCCTCAACTTTGAATATCTCGCCTTGTATCCAACCTGGCATTTCACCAGCCACAGGGCATCCAGGGCTTGTCAGTGTCATTTTAATAGTGACATTATTTTTATCATCAATATCGATACTATAGATGAGGCCCAGCTCATAGACATTCACAGGGATCTCAGGATCATACACCTCACGAATTGCCTTGGTAATTGGCAACGTTAGTGGGTTATCTAAGTCTTTTTCTGTATAAGGCGGCTCTGACATTTCATCGTAATCATCGCCTAAAGCTTCTTCTACCATCTCTTTACTCGCATAATGTTCCATTACTAACTCTATACTCTCAACATCTTTTTTGCTTTTATAAGCGCTTCATAGAGCCTATCGCAATCATCTTTATTATTATATAGGCCAAATGATGCCCGAATTGTACTCTCCACACCCAGAGCTTCCATAAGCGGCATTGCACAGTGATGCCCCGTACGCACAGCGACACCGCATTGATCAAGAATCATACCCACATCCGATGAATGCGCCCCCTCCAGATTAAAGGACAATACTGCGGCTTTTTCTTCGATATCAGCATATATCACAACACCATCAATAGAACGGAGCTTTTGCGTTGCATATGATAGCAGTTCAGCTTCATGAGCCGTCAATGCTTCCACGCCTATAGAAGACACATAACCTATGGCCGCCCCAAGGCCAATAACATCAACAATAGCAGGCGTTCCAGCCTCAAAACGTGCCGGGGCATCCTTGAATGTCGTACCTTTTTCAAAAGACACAGTTTCAATCATATCACCACCACCTTGATAAGGCGGCATGGTGTTCAAGAGCACTTCACGACCATAAAGCACGCCTACACCGCTTGGCCCATAAAGCTTATGCCCTGTAAAGGTAAAGAAGTCACAATCAAGCGCTTGAACATCTATAGCGCCGTGTACAACTGACTGAGAGCCATCAACTAGCGTTCTAATCTCAGGACACGCTTTTCGCGCTTGCGCAATCATCTCAGCGACAGGGTTTTTAACGCCCAAGGCATTCGATATATGCACAACCCCCATAAACTTTACTTTAGGGCCCAGAAACACCTCAAAAGCCTTTAGATCAAGTGTTCCACCATCAGTAATAGGTACAACATTAATCCTAAAGCCTATTTCAGCCTGTAATAACTGCCACGGCACTATATTGGCGTGATGCTCAAGCTGCGTTAAGATAATTTCATCATCCGCCGTCAAGTTCTGACGCCCCCAGCTTTGCGCTACAAGGTTGATCGCTTCCGTCGTATTGCGCGTATAAACAATTTCATTTTCTGAAGACGCATTGATAAAAGCTTTCACTTTCCCGCGCACCGCTTCAAAGGACGCTGTTGTTTCCTGCGAAAACTCATATAAACCGCGGTGGATATTGGCGTAATGGCCCTCCATAACACCCGTCATCGCGTCAATAACGGTACGGGGTTTTTGAGCTGAACTGGCTGTATCCAGATAAACAAGCGGCTCACCATTCATTTTCTGTTGGAAAACAGGAAAGTCATCGCGCCATTGAACCGGTTCACTATTCATTTTAACTAAAGCCATTTTTCTATTTTTTCTTCGATACTTAGCCTTATTTCTTCATTCAAAATCTTATCTGAAGCCTCGGCCAAAAACGCTTTAATGAGGAGCATTTTAGCATCTGACTTCTTAATGCCCCGCGAACGCATATAAAACATCTGCATATCATCTATCTGGCCAGTCGTAGCCCCATGCGAGCATACAACATCATCTGCATAAATTTCCAACTCGGGCTTTGTATTCATTTCCGCCCTAGACGATAACAAAATAGACTTACAAAGCTGGTTCGCATCCGTTTTTTGTGCGGCTTGGTGAACATGCACCTTACCTTGAAAGACACCCTTAGCGCGATCATCCAACACATTTCGGAAGAACTGATCAGATTCACAATGCGGCGCTTCATGCTCAATCAAAATTGTCGTGTCACCAATTTGCTGGTCTTTTAGAATATTTACACCATTAAGAAACAATTTCGCATCCTCACCTGTAAGACGCGCTTTAATATCCTGACGCGAGAGCTTCGCCCCTTTTGTCAGGGTAAAACTATTATATTCACTGCCTTCTTCGGCACAGATATCCACCATATTAGTATGAACAGCATCCACAGAGTCTTCTTGGATACGGTAATGCGTCATTTTCGCATTCTTGCCCAAGGTTATTTGCGTGCGGATATTCTTCCAATAAACGCCCTCTCCTGCGTGTCGCTCTATAAGCATCAACTCCGCCCCTGCCTCGACATCAATGTGCAGAACTTCTGTCTGTGCTTGGCCATCCACCCCCACGATTAAGATATCCTCGGATTGTCCACCATTTTGTCCACACGTACAGTGGATAACTTTTTCCGCCACAGGGGTGGGTGATAAGCCTTTAGGCATTGTTTTAGCCAAAGGCGTATATTTCCAAGCCTCTTCCTTTTGGCTAGGCAAATTATTAATATCCAAAATTCTTGCGGCGTTATCAGACATTAAGCAACTCCCCTTTTGGGCAAATATTTATTCAGTGCATTCATAGCACGCGCACCAATTTGATATTGGTTAAGCCATATAATAGGTCCTGCTGAAACACCAAGCGTTCCAGCCTGGCAACGATCATTAATTTCTTGATCAAAGCACTCTGTTTGAACGCCCACAAAATCTTCGTGAACATACACATTTGCACGCGATCCCGGCTTGTCATCACAGCCAATATGATATGGCACAGCAGAATTTAAGTCCCTTGGGGTATCTGCCAGCATTGAAAACATATCCAACTGCATAACGTTCATCTGAACACTATCATTCATCATTGCACGAAATATAAAATACATAATAGGATCTTTGCCACCGCACCCAACATTACGAATACGGATATCTGAGTTCTGGCCTCCTCCAATTCTATCTTCCGATATCATCCAAATATCCGCATCACGCGTCATACCCACAAACAAACTATTTTGTGGGTCAGCACAGCATGAAAATATTTGGTGCGCCAGAAACATAAGCTAAGCAACCTCTTTCAAAAAGTCTGTATAGCCCTTTTCTTCTAGTTCCTTCGCCAGTTCTGGACCACCTGTTTTAATGATTTTACCATGGGCAAGAATATGCACGACATCTGGCACGATATAATCCAGCAAGCGCTGATAATGTGTAATCACAAGGAATGAGCGCTCAGGTGAACGTAAAGCATTCACGCCATCGGCAACGATCTTAAGCGCATCAATATCCAAACCGCTATCGGTTTCATCCAAAATTGCAAAACGTGGATCAAGCATTGCCATTTGCAACACTTCATTCCGCTTTTTCTCACCACCTGAAAAGCCAACATTTAAGGGGCGCTTTACCATTTCATCAGAAATACCAAGCATTTTCAGCTTTTCTTTCATAAGCTTTAAAAAGCCTAGGGAGTCTAGCTCTTCTTGTCCACGCGCCGCACGCACCGCATTCACAGCCGTCTTTAGAAAATTCGTTGTCTGCACACCCGGGATTTCAACAGGGTACTGAAAAGCGAGGAACAGCCCGAGCGCCGCGCGTTCTTCAGGTTCCATCTCTGTGATGTCCTGCCCTTCAAATGTCGCAGAGCCACCTGTCACTTCATAACCATCACGACCAGCCAGCGTATAAGACAAAGTCGACTTCCCCGATCCATTCGGCCCCATAATCGCATGTACTTCACCTTTAGGAATTTCAAGGCTCAGGCCCTTTAAAATTTCCTTATCGCCAATTTCTGCTTTTAAATCTTCAATCTTAATCATCGTTAAACGTCTTTCTAAAAACCATTCTCTTATGCCCTTTCGGGAAATTATCTATCTCGCCGTATTGTATATAGCCCAAAGCTTTATAAAAGTCAGGGGCATGAAAACTCATTGTTGTCAGGTGCACACCAACACAAGATCTTTTCCGCGCTTCTGTTTCTGCCATGTTTATAAGCTTTTTGCCATAGCCTTTCCCGCGACATTCCTCACGAACAGCAATATACTCCACATTAAACCAGTTCCACACAAAATAGCCGACCAAGCCGCCAATAATGGCATCATCTTCTTTTAATGTGATGGCATATACTTCTTTTTTAAAAAACGGTATACCCTTGTCCGCATTATTCTTTTCCAGCACTTCCGTAAGGCAGTCGAACAGTGCTTCAGAAGCCACATCACTTTCTGTTACTTCAACTGTTTCGCCTGTCATGCACCTCACACCCTCATGCCATTGTTTGTATTCTAAAACCCATTATTATCGGGCTCTTTATACCGTTTATAGGCCGTAATGTCAGTAAAAAAATGCCCCGAAATGACTACTTAGGTTGCCATTTATGAGCAAGCGTTTGCACATTCTCAAAAGTTGATGGGAAGAATGCTTCTTGTTTCGAGTAACCATCGTTTGTGTACCATTCATAGGGCGCACCAAGCCCCCAGCTTTTAGCATAACCTTCAAGTACCTCAAGATCAGCTTGAACCATACGCGCATCCGTATCTGGCGCGATGTTTAAATTCCCAGGGTCCGCCTCGACAGGCGTTCCATCGGGAAATACGGCGAGGTCTTTTGACATGAAGCAACCGAAATTACCCGTAATGACATTAAACACCTTTAAAACTGGAAGGAATGCTTGGCGGAGCGTGCGGCCAAAATCGTTATGCACCATATGCACGAGCGGTAATATCTCCAAACGCTCTGCGCAATATGCATCTGTCGTGAGCTGCATGTAGGGTTGAAGGTTCAGCGCTGTTGGCGCGCGATCATTGCCATCTTCACCCGTACCGTATTCAGATGTGCGTATCGCATAATAACGATATGTATTGCCCTCGCGGCGGCGACCAATGAAAACGCGCGCTGTGCTGCCTTTGTTATAGAATTTAAACCCGTCAAAGCCGAGCGCAGTTAGGTCGCGCTTAAACAACCGCACCCCATGCTCAATATCCGCCGTTTGCCAGCCATTTTGATTGCGTATATATGGCACTGCGCTCACAGGGACAGTCTGGCCATTGCCGAGTTGCGTATAGCCAACTTTCGCGGCATCCAGCAGCTTCTGCGCCTTTTTCTCTAAATCCCGTCTGACACTATCACGTAATTCGGTCAAAATGCTGCCCCCTTAATTATTGGACATAATATATAAAAATAGGAGATGTGGGAAGGTTTTATTTTTTACTTTTAAATAATTTCACTAATTTCAAAATAATATCTCTAACCGTAAAAATTCCACCCAAGATATAAGGAACAAATAGCACCACACCAATACCAGCAACAGAAATAAGTATCGCCGACCCAAATATATATAGCATAAAAATTTCGCCAAAAGGATCACCACAACTTACACCACCTTTTATTGCGGCTGTACAATAAGATTTCCCTAATAGCGAAGTGATTATAATGATCACAACAAGCAACGTATTAGCTATAAACCAGACTTTTAATATATTTTTTAAAAAATACCTTTTTCGGCTGTCTTTCTTAAAAAACCATAGCGTAACAGTGGCAAAAAACACTATTACAAGAAAGAAAACTAAAATATAAAATTGAAACTCGTTCACCCAACACTTCCTTCAAGGCTGATGGCGACGAGCTTTTGTGCTTCGACGGCGAATTCCATGGGGAGATGTTGGAGCACTTCTTTGGCGAAGCCATTGACGATGAGCGCGAGCGCTTCTTCCTCGCCGATACCGCGCTGGCGGCAATAGAACAGTTGGTCTTCTGAAACCTTTGATGTCGTTGCTTCGTGTTCTAATTGTGCTGTGCTGTTACGGCTTTCAATATAAGGCGTTGTATGCGCGCCGCATTGATCACCAATCAGCAGGCTATCACATTGCGTGAAGTTTCTTGCCCCTTCGGCGCGCGGCATCATACGCACAAGGCCGCGATAGGTGTTATCTGACTTCCCTGCGGAAATCCCCTTGGAGATAATACGTGAGCGTGTACCCGGCGCCATATGGATCATTTTTGTGCCTGTATCGGCTTGCTGACGCCCATTAGTGATAGCGACAGAATAGAATTCACCGACACTGTCTTCGCCTTTAAGCACACAGGACGGATATTTCCATGTTATGGCCGAACCTGTTTCAACCTGTGTCCAGCTGACCTTAGAACGCGCGCCTTCACAAATGGCACGCTTGGTCACGAAATTATAGATACCGCCCTTGCCTGTTTCAAAATCACCTGGATACCAGTTTTGTACCGTTGAGTATTTGATCTCAGCATCTTCATGCGCGATTAACTCAACCACAGCGGCATGCATTTGATTTTCATCACGCATCGGGGCTGTACACCCCTCCAAATAAGACACATAAGAGTTCTTATCCGCGATAATCAATGTACGCTCAAACTGGCCTGTATTCTCA
>PALX01000035.1 GCA_002710775.1 Micavibrio sp.
GTCAAGATAGTCGAGCTCCCCGCCGATAGGTACACCGTGGGCTAGCTTGGTTATGCTTAAACCTTCAGCGTCTTTTAATTGTGTTTGAATATAGTGCGCGGTGCTCTGTCCATCGACAGTGGCGGATAGCGCGATGATGATTTCTTCTACGCCGTCTTTATGTGCCCGCTCGGTTAATGGTCCGATACTTAAATCTGAGGGGCGAATGCCATCTAGTGCTGAGAGTAAGCCGCCAAGGACATGGTATTTGCCGCTGTAAGCGCGCGTACGCTCAAGCGCCCAGATATCGGCCACGGACTGCACAACACAGATCGCGCTACTGTCGCGCCGCTCATCGTTGCAGATAGAACAAGGTGAGGTGATATCCAGATTGCCGCATGTTTCGCAAGTCACAATGGCCCGTGCAGCCTTTTCAATAGCGCTGGCCAGCGGTGTCATCAAATTTTCTTTGTGGGATAGCATATGCAAAATCATGCGTTTGGCCGATCTTGGCCCCAGCCCAGGGAATTGGGCGAGTAGTTTGGTCAGGCGTTGAATTTCCGGACTATCTTGCATGCTTTATACGTGTTCTTCTCTTTACAGTTATTGGTTCAGACGACGTTCTTTGCCGTGCTTTGGATCAATATAATAAAACATATTGCGATCAAGAGGCATGCCTGTTTCAATATTTTTAAGGGCTACTTGCGTTTGCAGGCCTTGCCCGTCAACAACAACCCAACGATTAAGTGCGAAGGGTTCTTTCTTGAAAACGAGAGTGAGTGACCCAGCATGCGGGTCTTCGGTCTGTACCAGTGTTATAAAGTAGTCGGACAAAGTTTCTTCGACATTAGAAACGCTGATTTTTCCGCTCAATGAAATAGGGTCGCGCAAGAGAAAATCCGCCAGTGTTGCACCAATGGGGGCGTTGCTTTGTTGTTCTTGATCGCCGTCATAATAAAAAATGAAGTTTCCATCCGCGACAATAAAGTCTTCAACAGGCGGGTCATAATCAAAGCGTAACTTTCCTGGGCGTGACAGGTAAAAATCACCAGTAACATTGGTTTGATTCCACTGTGCCATTTGGGTGAAATCCGCTTTGAGTGTTTTTAAGCTGTTCAAATAGTTCTCGGCTTTTTGAACAATTTCGGCAGGGGTTTGGCCAGTTGTTTGGGCCATAGAGCTCATGCTGAAAAACAGAACGAAGGCGCTGAATAAAAATATCAAGAATCTCATAGCTATAATAATAGAGACAAATATTGGCAAAACAACGGCAATTATTTGGCTTTAAGCTTAAAAGCTTCAGGTACGGGCGGTAAGTTGTCAAAAGTGATTGGCTTGATGTTTGCGATTGGGTTCTCGTCTACTTCGCGAAAATTTTCGCCATCCCATAATCGGCGGACTTGCCAATTTCTAGGCTCGCCAGAAATTTCTAGAACATCACAGTTTCCTGGGTTTTTTACGCTTTTAATCTGGTCGAAAGGTACATGAAACCAGATAGAAAGAAAGCTTGTAATTACACGCCCATGACAGAAAATAACAATGGTGTCGTGGTCTTCCATATCGCGTTGTAGTGAATTATCGATGAAGCTTTTTACGGCAACGATGTTATCGATGTAGGATTCACCGAATAAGGCGCGCGCCTTCACTGGGTCTTTTTGTTGGAAGGCAGCGGATAACGTCAGTAGTTTTTTAGCAAATTCTGCGTTCTCTCCTTCTTCTTTTGCCATTTCATTGAGCAAGTTCAACCCGCCAAAGCTTTGTTCTGCCAGACGTGGGTCTGTATAGGGCTCAGCCGGTGTGCCCTTAAAGGCATCGTGAAATTGTGAATATGCGCCAGACAGCGTTTGCTGTGGTCGTGTATAGCCAGAAACATAGAATAGCGGCCAATTGTCAGCGACATTGCGAAAGTGTTCTTTTAAGAAAATTCCGAGTTGTTGTGCCTGTTCCCAGCCCTTTTCTGTCAGTTCAACATTGGCATCCCCTTTGTGCGCATAGGCGCTAGTGTCTATATTGCCTTCGGATTCACCGTGTCTAACAAGAATAATTCTTTTCATAAAACCACATTACCCCACAGAGGTTTTCTGTCAAATAAAATCGGATATATTGGCCGATACCTCTTGCGCGTGCGTGAAATTGCAGGGTATCCTTAAAAATGCATCCGCCGATTATTAAAGATTTCGCCAGCTATATTAATCCTTTAAACGGGCAATCAACACCGTTTAAGAATGTAGAGACGGTTGCGGGCTATTGCTACCGCCGTATTGACGGGCCGCCGGCCATTAAACCAGCCCATGGTTTGCCTGTCGGTGAGGGTCAGGAACACCACCGCCGCGGTATGGATTTTGTTATACGGCATACACCCGATGACAAACGTGACAAGAACGGCCTCGTTTATATGGGTGCGGCGGGATTTATTAATCTGGGCTATATTGCAAAATCACGGGCTGGTGCGGCGATTCTTTTCGATATCAATCCAACACAGCGTTTGCTGTGGGGTACAGTTTTAGACGCTTTGAGAAAAAGTGATACGAGAGAAGAGTTTCTAACCGCGTTTCGCCGCCTCCCCTTTACATTAGAAGAAAATATAAAAGCGCTGAATGCACAGGCAGGATTTTCTGTTCACCCAATTCTGGATGATGTAAACGCCGTTAATGTTATCCGAAATTGTTATAAGGAACTGACGTCTTTTCCGGATGGTCGCCCAGGTTGTCGTTCTGATTTTGATCTCGATGATTTTGGTTTGGAAAACGAAAGTGATTTTTGGCATTTAAAGGCATTGGCGGAGCAAAACGCCATAGGGGTACTGACGATGGATATCAAAGACCCGTTCGCCCGTATTTATCTGCAAAGGGCTTTAGTACAGGTCACAGGCAGAGGGCAAGTTGATGTCTTGTATTTAAGCAATATTCTCCCCTATATCGCGCGTGATGGCGCAACGGAAGATTTTAGCGGTGTGGCTAACCACAACGGAGCCCAAAGCTATGCGAGTATGCTCAATAATATTGTTGCATTGACCCATCATGGTTCGCTTGTCGTGACCTATAGAGAGTTTATCAATAGCCATCCGGCTATTCCGGCTATGCTCGCCCATGCGCGTCAGGCAACCTATATCCCCTCAGAGGAATCCGAGTCATGGGATAAGAGGCACAATGAACGTGGCCGTGAGCCAGCTTAATCTTTTTATCTTAATGATATTGGGTGTGTGCTGTTACGTGCCTGTATCTCTATCGCCGTCACCGCCATGGTCGCCGACGAGGATATCGCGTTTGCCTGTTGGGGATGCTTTAGAGACAACGCCTTGACGTTCCATCTCCTCAATAATCCGTGCGGCGCGGTTATAGCCGATCTGTAGACATCTTTGGATAAAGCTGGTTGAAGCGCGTTGTTCGCGTGCCACCAGAGCAACGGCCTGATCATAAAGTTCATCAACCTCGCTACCACTGTCGCCGCCGCCAAACATATCCTGCATCGCGCCTTCAAAGCTTGAGCCTCCTTCGCCTGTGAAGATGTCAACGTAATCAGGTTCGCCTTGCGACTTCAAATGTTTCACAACGTCTTCGACTTCATCATCCGATACAAACGGGCCGTGTACGCGTTTTAGCTGTCCGCCTGCGGGCATATAGAGCATATCACCCATCCCGAGAAGCTGTTCAGCGCCGCCTTCACCAAGGATCGTTCGGCTATCGATCTTCGAGCTGACCGAGAAAGAAATACGCGTTGGGAAATTGGCTTTGATCACCCCTGTAATAACGTCTACAGATGGGCGCTGTGTCGCCATGATGATATGAATGCCGGCGGCACGAGCCATCTGTGCAAGACGCTGGATGGCGGCTTCTACTTCTTTCCCTGCTGTTACCATCAAATCAGCGAACTCATCGACAATCACAACGATATAAGGAAGCTCTGACATATCCAGTGGCTGATCTTCGAAAACAGGTTTACCTGTTTCAGGGTCAAACCCTGTTTGGACTTTACGCGTTAGGATGTCGCCTTTTTTCAAGGCGTCTTTCATGCGCTGGTTATAGCCGTCAATATTACGCACACCCATTTTCGACATAGCGCGGTATCTGTTTTCCATTTCGGCGACAAGCCATTTTAGCGTCATGATTGCTTTGCCCGGCTCGGTCACCACAGGGGCAAGCAGATGTGGGATGCCATCATAAACAGAAAGCTCCAGCATTTTCGGGTCGATCATCACAAGGCGGCACTGATCAGGTGATAAATTATAAAGGAGCGATAACAGCATTGTGTTAATCGCCACAGACTTACCAGAACCTGTTGTACCCGCAATCAGCAAGTGCGGCATTTTGGCCAGATCAGCAATGATTTCCTTACCGCCAATATCTTTCCCCAGAACGAGGGGTAAGCGCGCCTTGGTTTTTGCGTATTCTTGGCTTTCTAACACATCGCGCATATAGACGGTTTTGCGCTCCGCATTAGGGAGCTCAATACCAATCACGCTTTGTCCCGGTACAACAGCGGCACGTACGGATATGGCTGACATAGAGCGGGCGATATCGTCTGAAAGTCCAATGATGCGAGAGGATTTAACCCCCGGTGCAGGCTCTAATTCATATAACGTCACGACAGGGCCGGGGCGTACTTTTACAATCTCACCCTCGACTTTGTAGTCTTCTAAGATTTGCTGGAGCATCACAGCGTTATTTTGTAAGGCACGTTCGTCAATCTGCTCTTCGGCTTCTTGGGGCGGTTCTTGAAGTAAATCAATAGAAGGTAATATCCAGTCCTCATCTCCTTTAGCTGTGGTAAAGAGTGAGCCGCCCGCATTGCTGGGTTTTGCCGCCATTTCTGCTTTTTGCACGATAGGCAAATTCTTTTGTTGTTCCGCGCTGGTATTTGGAGAAGCTGGTGCCGCTGTTTGTGTTGGTCTTGTGGCGGCTTCTTTTTTCACCGCAGGCGCAGGCTTTTTGATAATGGCTGGCGCTTCTGGTTTCTCACCATATATTTTGAGCCAGTAACCGAGATTTTGCGTCAGATGTACAGCGTAGATATAGCCATTGTATAGCATACGCATTGCCCATTGCAGACCTGCTATCCATTCAGGTCGTGACCATGCGGCGCTGTAGGCGAGACCAAGGAAGGCGACAATACTTGTTAATGTAATCGTTACAGCCATGTATGCGCCGGGGAGTAGCTGACTGATCATGCCATTGAGGCTGTTAAGCAAAAGTGTACCTGAAGCGCCGCCAAAACCGGCATGTGGGATCCATTCACCGCTGTTAGGAATAGCCGCAAAAGCGATAGAAGCGGAGAGTAGACCTGTAAGAAGGCTAAGCAGGCGTAATGTTTTATGTTTGACCGTGCGGCGGTTGTGAATGTGTAAACCCCAGCTTATAAAAACCGGCACAATAAAAAGCGCGGCGAGTCCTATGGTTTGAATGAAAAAATCAGCCCATAATGCACCTGTGCTACCGAACCAGTTGTGAATATCACTATTGGTCGCAGCAGCCGTATTAAAAGACGGATCAGCGTTGTGATAGCTTAAAATGCTAACAAGGCTAAGGAGCGCTAAACCGCCGAAAACAAGGGCGATTGCGTCATATATGCGCCGCGCAATGAAATATTGAGCTTTTTCGATAAGCGAATCTTGATTCTTTTTTGTTTTTTTCTTTGATGCCATACGCTGTGAATTCCTTTGAAAGCTTGATCTTAGACGATTCTTTGCACAAAAACCAAATAGCTTATATGGTAAAAACCGCAAAAATACTGATATTTTTGAGTAAAAACCAAATTTGTTAACACTTTGTTAACCATGACTCTGCGAATATAGGCTGGTATACGGGTGTTTTTACGGTTTGGTAATTGAGAAAAAGGATGTGTGTAGATGCTTGAGAAAGTTTCTTCTAACAGCGCAAGCGATGATTTTGTCTACGAGGTTTATGCGTATAAGCATGACCCCGAGAATGATTTGTATCGCTGGTTGAAATATACGACAGAAGAAGAAATGCTTCATGCACGTGAAAAAGCACGGTCTTTATACAAGACTAAGCTATATGAACGTATTGAGATTCAGCAAAAGCCGGCCTGTAATAGCAATACGGCTAGTCCGAAGATTATTCGTACATATAAAAAGCATGATCATGCGCTTTTAGGCACATCTCGTGTTCAAATCTTTGTCATTTCTCTTCTGAGTTTGATTTTTAGCTTCCTTATGACTTATGCATTCCTTTTATAAGTCAAAACAATAGAACGCATTGAAATAGTTGAATAAAATACTACTCGTCTTTGCCGTCAATACTGTCGAGTAGGACTTCATGTAGGTCTTTATCAACACCGACAATTGCCGCTGATGCTTCATAAGCCTGCGCCGCAACGGCAGAATCAACAATTTCTTCGGTAATATCGATATTTGGTAGGCCGCTTACGGGGGAGACAGCATCAGGTCTTTCAACCAAAGATACCTTAACGCCGCCGCCATTGCGCGGAGACTGCACGGTATCTGTTGGCACATAGCCCTCAGATTCGGCATTCACGATGTTGTTTGCGGCATTAGCGAGTTTTACACTCGCCGCCTGCAACCCTGAAACAGCAATTGTCGAAATATACCCCATGCTTTATGATACCATAAGAATCATTGAGAAAATCTTAAAAAAGCAAAGGGATTTAGATGTTTGTTGTTGTTCTTCTCGCACTTGCCGCCGGTGGTTATGTGGCCTATACACATCCGGAAGTCCTTCAAAACCCCACACAAAGCCAGGAAAAGCGCCTTGAGCGTGAATATGTGATGCCGCTTGAGCCAAACGGGCAAGAGGACAAGGCACTTCATGCGCTATGGGATAAACCGAGCTGGCATCCAAATCAATGGGATAAACAAGCTTATAGCACGGAGAATATGCTCAATGGATTCTTGGAATCTGGCATTATCTATAACGCCTATATTGACCGCTCAACCCCTGTTGTTAAAGTCGGCCCAAACTTTTATCACCTTTCCAATCAGGATAAGACAAATGTGATGGCGTATTTAAACAAAGCTTACGGCATTACGGACCGTTCTGGCATGTTTTTGATTAAAGATTGGCGGAGTGGCAAAACAGTTGGAAACTATGGCCGTGATGGTCTCCATTTAAACTAAAACGGCGCTCTATATTACGAAAATTACCTGTTTATAACAGATTGAAAGAAAATAATATTTTTTTCAAAAATTAAGCGTTTTTCCCTTGCTTTTTGATGCCTAAATATATTATTCAACAAGCGAAGTTGAACTATAACAATGAAAGGGAGAAACTTCACAATGAGCTGTTACTTTTACATTAAACCAGCAGGTGGATTTCAAGGCACAATGGCCGTTATTAAAGACGGTGTTGTAGCTTGGAATCAAAAAGTTGAGCAATGCTTGACAAAAAAACCGATGGGCAGTTCAGATACATTCCAACAAGGTTTGCTATCCATTGATCCGTGGTCACAAGTACCTATGGTTCGTGTTACGCTTTCATCTGCGTATTTAGCGGATGAATTGAAGGAGCGCCTTGGCACTATGTGCGAAGTAATGAGCGAAGCTCAATATAACGCACAAGAAAGAAAATCTGAGCGCAAGCTTGGCTTGGCTTAGTTTAAGGGTATTTACCTTTAGTATCTGAGGAAGAGGCTATTTTAGCCTCTTTTTTCGTGGCTGATTTTTATCTTTTTATGTGTAGCTATACGCGCTTGAAAGGTCTTGTACATCAACGGTGATGCGCGTTTTCGAGCTGAGTTCACCCAGATATTCTTGAATCAAGGATAGTTGCTCTCCAGCTATCTCTTTTTTGACTGCATAGCTCCGTCCGGCCATGAGCAAAACCACTGCCGCGACGAAATATGTCTCTTTTTGCCCAGTGCCAATCTTAAAGTCCTTGCAAGGAATTGCTCTGGTTTGAACGCGGTCTAAACTCACATTATTTTGTGACCTTTGCCCCAATGCATGATGCATATTTTCAAGCAGTGTACGTATGTTAAACTCTGGATGGTCATCAAGAGTTTGGCTGTATTCTACGCGGATATGGGGCATATTATGCGGCTTCCTGCTCGTTTGATTTTAATTGAGCATACGCCCAATCTATCCACGCCAAAAGACAATTGATATCCGAAGCTTCAACCGTAGCACCGCCCCAAATTCTTAAGCCGGCTGGTGCTGTTCTATAGGCATTGAAATCATGGCCCGCCCCTTCTTTGTCAATCAGGCTTATGAGTGATTTTATGAAGGCTTTTTGTTCATCATCGCTCTGTGCTGTCAGCCATGGATCTTTTACCTTTAAACAAAGAGACGTTGTCGAACGTACATTCTCATCTGTACATAGAAACTCAAATATGTCGGAACTTTCCACCCATTTTGCAACCGCTTCATAGTTTTTTTGTGAACGGCGCATCATTTCCGCTATCCCCCCAATGGAACGCACCCAATTTAAAGCGACAAGACAGTCTTCTACCGCGAGCATAGAAGGCGTATTAATAGTAGAGCCTTCAAAAATGGCTGTGTTGAGTTTGCCTTTTTTGGTCATGCGAAAGATTTTAGGTAAAGGGCGGTCAGGTGTATAGCTCTCAAGCCGTTCTACCGCGCGCGGGGATAGAACAAGCATACCGTGCGCCGCTTCGGACCCCAGAACTTTCTGCCAAGACCATGTGGTGACATCCAACTTATCCCATGGCATGTCGTAGGCAAAAACAGCGGAGGTTGCATCACAGATCGTTAGGCCTTTACGGTCCGGACTGATCCAGTCGCCATTTGGGACACGCACACCCGATGTTGTCCCATTCCATGGGAAGACAATGTCACGGTCACAGTCAAGCTGGTTTAGATCTGGCAATTCACCATAAGGGGCTTCAAAAATACGCAGATCATCCAGTTTTAAGTGGTCGCGGCTATCAAGGAGCCAGTCATTGCTGAAATTTTCCCATGCTACAACGTCCACGCCGCGCTGGCCGAGCATAGACCACATTGCCATTTCAACCGCGCCTGTATCAGAGGCAGGTACAATGCCAATGTAATAATCGGCAGGAATACCGAGGAGTTCTCTATGTGTTTCAATGATGTCTTTGAGTTTGGCTTTCGCTGGCGCTGATCGGTGCGAGCGGCCTGCTAGTACGCCATTTAGCATATCAAGCTGCCAGCCTGGAAACTTTGTTGTTGGGCCTGATGAAAAATTGGGGCTTACAGGCTTGTTGGCTGGCTTCATAGTGCTTCTCAATATTTTTCTCGTGAATGTGTGCTTTATTCTCCGGCAGGTAGCGGCGCAGGTGAGTCGCTCAATGTACGTAGCCATGCAATCAAAGCGGCGCGATCTTCGGCTTTCTTCAAGCCAATGAAGTTCATTTTTGTACCTGGATATGTTTTCTTAGGCTTCCATAGGAAATGGTTTAGATGTTCATAATCCCATGTTGAATTGGCATTCGCGAGATCGTCTGAATAAGCGAAATCGCCTTGATGCGCTGTTTTATTGTTCACAATATTCCATAGATTTGGACCGACACGGTTTGGGCCACCTTTATCAAATGAGTGACAGGCCGCACAGGCTTTGGACAGTTTTTCACCTTTTTCAACTGAAGCGCTCGCGAGCATTGCCTGAATAGGTTCGGGGCCTTGTGGCTTGGCTTNGGCTGTTNCNGCCGCGCCGCCCNCAGCNACTTCAATAACATAGGCCTCTTCGTCTAGTTTTGGCTCATGCACAATATGTTCGGCCAGAAAGCCAGTGAACATCGCTAGAATACCTGCGACTAGTACAGCGGCAAAAATTTTGTTAAACTCCATCTCATCCATGATTATCAAATCCCGATATTGTTTTTATTTTTTATCCCGTTCATTATAGGCTTGTTTTATAAAGTTCAAACCCCTTTTTCAAGTAGACGGTAAAAAATGCCAGAAATAAGTGATACAATGAAAAGATATAAAATTTCTATTCAAGGTTTACCAGCCTCAAATTCAGAAAACGCGGCGCTTCGTCTCTATCCGAATGCAGAAATAAAATATTGCTCCAGCTTTATTGAAGCAATCAATGCTGTGGGCAAGAAAGAAGTTGATCTGGCGGTTTTGCCGTATGGTAATCCTCTCGCAGGCTCTGTAAGAGAGCGTGTAGGACGGGACTGGACGGCAGGTAATGGCAATATCTTGTCCCCCAAAAAAGGCGAAGTTTTTGTTGTGCAAAAATTCCTCAATGATCTGGAGAAATATGATCTGGTCCAGATCGAGAAATATAGCCACCGTATCGTTCACTGTCTTGTCGGCCTTGAAACAGCAGAATTCGAAGATATTAAGGAAGTCTGGACACACCCTATGGCCTTTATTCAATGCGCGGCTTTTGTCGATACATATGAATTCACCAAACATTTATATGAGGATACCGCCGCTGCGGCTGAATTTGTTGCTGATGAAGGGAATAAAACTTATGCGGCAATTGCTGATGCGAAAGCTGCTGAGCAAAACGGACTTAAGGTATTCAAGCGCGGTATCGCAGATATTGAACCAAATTTTACCGACTTCGTTGTCTTTACAAGTAAAGAGAATGATGTGGTTTAAGAAAAAAGCGCTCTTAACAAAAGAGCGCTTTTCATGTCTTTATTGTCTAGTTCGCTTACTTGTTATGAACAAGATAACCATCCGCGTAATAGGTGCTGTTTCCATCTACGCGTAGATTATAAACTGGCATTTCGTGCGGATAGCGGTCTCGGCTTTCGATTGATTCAAGTTTAACTTTGTCACCGTTTTCTTTCACCAATACATCGCCAACAGTCAATACGCCAGGCATACCATTTTCGGCTATGAAGTCAGCATTGAGGCTCTCTGTCATAACAGGATCAATTGCTTTCCATCCATTTTCCGTCATGAAGGGGTGTTCGGCTGTTACAAAGAACGCCTCACCATTAAAGGCGTATAGCTTGCGATCTTTAAGCGAATGGACCAGTGTCTCTTCAACTTCGTTTTCTGAGCCATCCATACCTTTGACAACGTCGCCAGCCACAATATCTTCGATATTTTTCATGGATCCATCAGCCAGCGTCACATGTGTGCCTGCGGCAAAACAATTATCTGCGGCGATAGTTTTGCTACAATTTATTGTTGTGCTACCGCTGGTACATTTCCATGTACAACTATGGCCAGCAACATTTGGATTAGAGGCATTGGAAACAGATCCGACGCTACAACCTGGCACACCAGCCCCTGCGATACAGTCACTTGATGAACATTGCGGCGCAGGTGCGCTCGTAGTCCCGTGCGGATTAGCACAGCTAACATTTGAATTTGCCGCTCCGCATTCTTCGTAATACAGCATAGTTGGTGTTCCACTACAACATTTTCTCTGTCTATGTGTTTTTTCACCATTGCCACAAGACGTTGTAATCAAGCCTGTAATTGAAGCCCCATTTGCATAGATTGTGCCGCCATAATCACATGATCCTGGTGGAACTGATTTCTCNGCACTACAGCTATCGTTAGCGCCGCCGGTTGTGCTGTTACAAGACCATGTCCAAGGGCCAGAGCCTGAGACGGATGAGGCAGAGCCTTCCGAACATAGGTTCGATGTTGGTTTGGATGAGACGGCTGTACCGTCGGCAGAGCCGCACTGGCCATCTACAGGGATGGTCATAGCACACATCGGTGAGTTTGATCCGACGCCTGAAGGGGAGCCGTCACAGCGCCATCTATATTCCGATCCCGTATCAGGATGCGCGCCATCATTCGCCGATCCGGCAGAACAGCCGTTGCGCACGCTGTTATTACAAGATGCATTGACTACCGGCACACATGTTGGCGGTGTGATAGTTGTCCATGCAGTGGGTGTTGTATTACCGTTTAAGTCGGTGACATTGTGGTCACGTGTGCGCAGGCCATCGACAGTGGCGACATGGTTTGCTGGACAGGCATCATCACCAAGCACTTCTTCTTCGGTCCATACACAATCCACGGCGGTGGCCGCCCATGAGCCGTAATTCGGATCAGCCGGTCTTGGCGGCGTCGTGGTCGCATCCTCAAAATCCGTCACCGTCTCGGTGCGCTCTACATCAAAGCCAGAACCGCTCTTAAACGTCCATGTATTCCCATTACCGTAATCCGCAGGTCTTTGCGCATTACAGCTCACTGTCGCCATATTCGAACGGTAACAATTAATGCTCTGTGCCTCTGGCTTACCCACACGTTGTAACGTCTCACTTTCCGTACCGTCATCGAGCGTACCGACATAGACTTTCTGGCGGTATGTCACTTCACCGCTATAAGCAGGATAAGAGATCGTCGCAACCTCGCCGTTAATCTCTTCATTTTTCGATCCGCTGGCACCGCCACATGCGGTGGTGAACACATTCCAGTCTTCACTGCCCGCTTCAACTTCATTAAAATCATAATTCGTCTGCGCCAGCGCTATCGCCTCAGAACAGGTCGAATAGCTTTGATCCGTCGCCCCATCCGGCGCTACATAGGTATCGTTAATCCCGTCATTATCCGTATCCGTATTCGGCGCTTGCTCAACCTCGCGGCACTCCACCTCCGATAAATTATTCTCTAAAGCTGTCTCAATCGCTGTCCCCGTCGCACCGCTACCGGCAAAGTTCACCCCATCGGTTAAATTTGTGTGCGATAGCGCCTCACCAAGAAGCGCCAGATCTGTCTGGCCCGTCACATCCGCTGAACAGTTCGAGCTCACCAAGACACTGTCTAAAATCTCATTACCCTGCTTCAGTTCTCTGTATAAGACAGAGCCAGATTGCGGATTGCCCTGACCATCAACACCGCACTCTTCCGTGCGGTATTCATAGCGCTGGGCCAGATCAACCTGACCCGCCGCCGCCGCAATATTGGCAAACACCATTACCGGTGCCCCAACAGGAATATCCACCGCTACAGAGCCACAATTAACCTCAGATGGCACCGCCTGTGCCGTGCCATCGGCCATTTGAATACTAATCCCGTCATAAACACCAATTTGAGCCCCATCAATGCGCCCCGATAAACCGGCCACAATACGCTCTCCGGCCTGACGGCCTAAACCTTTAACAAAGAAATTATCATCCGCATCGCGGCTGTCCATCCACGTCAATTGAAGATCAGACCCGTCACAATATACCGCGTCCATCTCATTCATCATCGCACCCGATAACGCATTCGATGCCAAAACAGCATCCACAGAATCCGACCCCCCAAGAAACGCATTCCCCGTCCCCTGACCCGTCACTATCTCATTCTGTATAGCCGCTGCAAATCCTTCTAAATTCTGACCATAATTCTTTACGCGCGCCTCAGATCCCAGCAATCCAGCTCCCCGCGTCTCATCCACACTCCGATCCAAAAA
>PALX01000036.1 GCA_002710775.1 Micavibrio sp.
ATATCAAAGCCAGCGCTGGTGGTTTCTGATCCATCATGGATAAAGACAACACGGTTATTATTAATGTCGTCTTGGGTGAAGGTAGTTTGTGCAGACCCGCTTACTTCAATTACGCCGTTTGATAAATTGCTAACCGTATAGGTCACATCGGTGTCAACATCATCAGGATCTGTCATATCGAGCATCGCCGATGTAATGGTTTGGCTGGCGCCTTCATCCATCGTCACGCCTGTGTTAACCGTAATAGTTGGCGCTTCGTTGATAAGAGTGACGCCCATTGTGAATGTGGCGGTATCCGGACTTGCGCTATCTTCGCCGCCATCGGCAACTTGGATATCAAAGCCAGCCAAAAGAGTCTCCGTACCATCATGGGTGAAGGTTACAAGTCCCGCATCCAGATCCGCTTGTGTGAAGCTATTTTGTGTGGAGCCATTAACTTGTATGTAGCCGTTAGATAAATTGCTGGCTGTCCATGTTAGGCCTGTACCAAAGTCATCAGGGTCAAATGAATCGAGCATTGTTGTGTCAATCACAATAGTTGCCCCTTCATCAATAGTTGGCGGGCTATTAGTCGCAATAATTGGCGCATCGTTTGTGTTGTCTACTGACAGGACGAACGTGCCCGATGCCGTGGTTGCGCTGTCTTCCCCGCCATCTGAGATGGTGAAATCAAATTCTGTGCCTGCAAGAGGACCGCTATGACGGAAAACGACGAGTGAATTATTAATGTCGGCTTGCGTAAAGCTTGTGATAGCTACATTCGGGTTGCTCAAATACTCAAGCTGGCCGTTTGTTGTGCTGGTGATCGTAAATGTTAGACCTGCGCCGCTGTCATCAGGGTCGCTGGCGGACAGAACAGAGTTCTTCAAGACAACAATACTATTCTGGTTTACGCTTGAACCAAGATTATTTCCGATTGTCGGGGAGTCGTTCACATCAATCTTGTTTAGATTGAATGTGACAGTATCTGTGCCGGCACTATTTTCGCCGCCATCTTGGACTGTCGCAGTAAATTCAGCATCATTCTCATTGCCATCATGACGGAAAACAACGCGGCCTGCTGATAAATCGGCTTGGGTAAATGTAACGATGGGAACATTCGGGTTTGTTGAAAGTTCGACCTGACCATTGATGATGCCGCTTAAAGTGTAAATAATGCCAGTTCCGCTGTCATCAGGGTCTGTAACATTGAGGTCTGCCGTTGTGATCGTAACAGTCGCACCCTCGACAACATCTGTACCATTATTGGTTGTGAAGAGCGGCGCATCGTTTACATCTGTTTTTGTTAGGGTGAAAGTTGCCGTATCTGGAGATACGCTGTCCTCACCGCCATCGGCCAGTGAAATATCGAAACGTCCATTCCCTTCAGCGCCGTCATGGATGAAGACGACGCGGTTATTGTTAATATCATCTTGTGTGAAAGTATTTTGTATAGAACCATTTACTTCAATGGCTCCGTTCAGATAATTACTGGCGGTATAGGTGACATCCGTATCTGCGTCATCAGCATCGACCATATCCAGCATGGCCGCCGTTATTGTTTGGGAGCCACCCTCAATAACTGTCGCGCCTGTGTTTACTGTAATCGTCGGCGCGTCATTAACAGGGTTAATTGTGATGTTAAATGTTTGACCGCTGATTGAGCCGCTTCCGTCTGTGACCTCAAAGACGAAACTGTCACTAATGGTCTCGCCGCCATTATTGTTGTAAACAATCAGACCGCTTTGTAGATCATCGAGGGTGAAGCTAGAGATGGCTGCGCCCGGCGATGCGGCGTAGGCCAGAAACCCTTCACTAGGTGCTGTCGTGACCTTGATGGTTATATCTGTGGCGGGTGTATCGCTGTCAGAAATATTCAACTCTGCTGTTGTGATAGGGGTGACAGCAGATTCATCGGCTGTGAGTCCATTATTGGTTGTGATAGAAAAGTTCTCATTAAAGGTGATATCAATGTCAATTTCATCAAAGAGGCCTGCGCCACCTACTTCTGTTGCGCGAATAGTTAAGGTGTAATTATCAAGAACGGAGGTATCGAGATTAGTGTTATCAAGAATACGAATTTCACCGGTATTGGCGTCAACTTCAAAAATACCATCGTCGTTACCAGCTTCGATAGAATATATGACAGTGTTCCCCGCATCGGCGTCAGCGGCCTGTACATAGCCGATTGAATCGCCATTCAATATATCTGAGCCGTCTGGGTTGTCATGTGGCACGACATAGCTGTCATTATTAATAACATCAGCACCTTCCCATTCTACGACATAGCGGCGGTTATTGCCATTGGCATCGTCATACCACTGACCATTTGTATTCATGTAGGCGTAGTCGTAACTCGCAGTGTTTGGCTCACTACCAGACCATCTTTCATACAGACCGTTCACGGCTGTCCCGCCCTGACTGAATTGTGTGCCGGCTTCTGGTCCAGCGACCCAAACCCATGCGCCTTCATTATCAATATCGGATGCTGCGAGCCAGATATGATTTTGCATGACATTGTTATCGATAAAGGTATTTTCTTCTACAGAGGTGATTGTCAGAAGGTGGCCGTTTACGCCGTTCAGTGTCGCCGCGGCGGCATTACTAAGTGCAGTCGTGAAGCCAACATTGCTATTGTAGAAACGGTACCAGTTGCCTGTATCGACACTATACTGAGCGTTTGGATCAACAGTTTTAATTACTTCAACAATATCGAATGTTGGTGCCTCGGCCAGATCGTTCAGGTTAACGGTAAAGTTGCGTTCTGTGTATTTTGTGTCTGCGTGATCGTCGGTCACACGAATGCGTAATGTATAAGAGCTCTGTACTTCATAATCGATCTCGTTCGTGTCTCGAACTAAGATTTGGCCTGCTGCATTAATTTTGAAAGCACTGTTTGTATTACCGCTAACGATAGAATAACTCAAGTTTTCGCCTGGATTGTCTGTAGCTACAACTTGTCCGACGAACGTATTGTTTGCACTGTTCTCGTCAATATTAAACGGGCCACCTGCACTTACTATTGGTGCCTCGTTAATATCTAAGATATCAATTGTGATCGTATCCGTGTCTGAAAGCGGCGATCCAGCATCATCAACGACTTCTATATCAAGGGTATATGATGTTGTTGTCTCATAATCGATAGTCGCATTATTAAGCACAGTAATTTCACCACTGTTCGAATCTATGGCGAAAATGCCGACGCCCGTACCGCCTGTAATGCTGTAGGTTAGTGTTTGCCCCAGATTTTCTTCTGCATCTATTGCTTCCAGATAGCCCAGAGATGTACCGTTTGTCGCATTTTCCGGCGCTTCAAAAGTTTGAGCAGGGGTAATGACAGGGGCTGTATTGACGGTTTCGACGTTGATCGTGTGTGTGGCGTTCAATGTTGTTGCGCCATCGGTGACACTAAAGTCAAAAGAGTCCATTGTCGCAAGGGAACCGCTATGTACATAGGTGACTTTTGCTGTGTCCAGATCGTCTTGTGTGAACGTATCGCTTACGCCCAGTAGAACACCGTCAAGATAAAGCTCCCCTTCAACAGCGTCTGCGGTGATTGTATAGATGATATTGCCATCAAGTGTATCAATATCATCAACCGTCAAGGTGTTATTGATATAGCTTGGCCCTGTCGGCAACCTTGTAATAACAAAATCGCTGTCTAAGCTTCCTTGGAAAGTCGAGGGTCCAGATGTACCGCCAGTATATCCGCCGTAAGAACCGCCGCCCAGTTCTCCATAAGCAGCAGAGTTTCCACCAGTCTGGTCTGTGGCTGTATAGTTAACAAGTTTTGCATCGGGTGTGCGCTCGATATTGAACCAGTCGAAATCATTGGCCTGTTCGTAATGCATTCTGATTTCTTGGGTAACGATATCAATTTCTACAACAACGGCATATTGTGTTGATGTGGCTAAAACGTCAGGCCCTAGGACACGGGGAATATTTCTGGCACCGCCTGCATAAAAGGCGAGTTGATTGTTGTTGTCGAGATATAAACCGACACCGACGCCTGAACCGCCTGATTCAAATAGAACCTGCCCAGGTACACTTGTCGATGGTGCGCTGGGTGTGGTGAATATGAGAGAAAACTGGCTGCTTTGATTATCGATAGCCCCGCCTAATTGGGCAAATTGTGAAAATGGAGAATCCCTAAAGACTTCTGTCCCAAACTGGCCTGGACCTTCTTCTGCACCAATCGTAATGGTATAGCCGGAGAAGACTTCTGAATCGACATTGTTTTCGATAGTTAGTGGGTCGTTCACAGGTGTGATGGTAATATCAAACGTATCGGTGGCCAATGTGTCTGTGCCATCCGTTACCTCAAAGTCAAAACTATCGCTTGTGACCTCACTACCGCTATGGGTGTATATCACGCGATTATTTACAACATCATCAAAAGTAAAACTATTGATGGCGACTCCCGGATCTGTTGTGAGCTCAACTTGTCCGCTTAAGGTATTGGCCGAGATATTAATAACAAGCTCGCTATTTGTGTTGTCTGGGTCGGTAATGCCGAGCATAGCGGCGGTCAGTGTTTCTGTACCGCCTTCATCGATGGTCATCCCGTTATTCGTGACATTCGGGGATTCATTTTGTGGCACGATGGTGATGGTAACATTCTCGCTAAATAATGCACCAACTGAGAAGCTTAGATTTTTGGTCGTTGCAGGATCGTCTGATGTATTTTGATAGGTGATATTCTCAATCAGACGTTCAAGGGCGGCTTGTGAGGTTGTGTTATCAAAATTAACGACTAAATCTGCACCGTCTTGCCCGTCACTGGCGAGCGTTCCGATTTGTGTGCCTTCATAAGTAATGATAGAGCCGTTAAAGCCGATTTGGCCTGCACCCGTTCCCTCATCAATAATGTTCAGATCATCTTCAGCCAGTCCTGTGGAGCCGACAGTAAGGCTTTCGCCATTAAAATCGAGTGTTGTACCGCTAATCGTAACGTCATTATCTATCACAGCAGGGGCGGCATTGGACGCATCCTCACCGATAACAGTAGATGTAATAATCCCTGTCAGCGAGGCATCAAACATGAGCCGTTTTTCCAGCTCAATAATGCTCAGTCCTTTTTTGCGTATAAACCCGTACATAGTGCCCTTTTTAATCCTTAAATTGAGCGTAATTATCCATTCTTGATTCTACCCTTAAAACCTTAACAAGTCCTGAATTTTCAAGGTTTTATGGGTGTTATGTCTAGTTCAAGCCAATTTCCCTCATTACTAATGCGTAAAATTGTTTGAATGTGCGAAAAACAGGGCTCATCCTGTCCCCGTAAATTTTGATATGTCCTTTGATGATTTCGTCGTTTTGCTCTGAATTTTCGACTGCTTCGAATATAGCGCGGTAAACCACATCTAGTGGTTTAATCTCGTTGTTATTTTCCCTCTTTGCGGCGATTTCTCCCCCATAGATGGAGGCGAGCTCGGGCCATTCTATGGCCTCAATATTGGTTTGCTCTAAGCGCGTTAATATAAGATCTTGTGCGCTCAGGAGGGCGTAGCTGGGGATGAATTTCGCTTTATCCCCTTTTTCTATACGTTCCAAATCACTTTCGCGGATATAAGCGGTGTATTGCGGCGCTATATCTTTGCTGATCAGTCTCAAAATCAGGTCATTTTCTTGTATATATCTGCCCGCATGAATTTCAGGGTTAAGATCGTATATTTTGCCTTCAAAATCAGCGATAACGTTTAGCTTCTCTTTTTTTGTTTCGGTAGCTTTGAGTTTTTGTTGTGCCTGACGTATTTCTTCATCTATTAGCGCGCGCCGTTCTTTATAGCTTTCAATATTTGTCTGGCTACGGCGTTTAAGTGTTTGCAAGCTGTTTAAATGCGCTTTGGCCTGCGCGTATTCTTCTTCTAGGGCGGGTGATGAAAGTTTTGCCAAAATGTCACCTTTTTGGACATTTTGGCCGTCCGTCACGAGAATTTGTTCGATATAAGCAGGGGCGGGCGGGTATATGCGCTGATATTGCGCTGGATGTTCAATGGCTACGGTATGGATAGTGGTTTGGCTAGGTATCAAAAGAAGTAAGAAAAGAAGCGCGCATACGCCAAAGCTGATTTTTGCGCGTTTGGAGTCGATGATGTCGTCTTTTTTGGTGATGAGGTACTGAATTTCTTTGAAAACAGGCAAGGCTATAAACCAGCCGATCTCAACCAGCATCAAGATTAGCCCTAAAGGCTTAAAAGCAACAAAATAGACCAGTGTCGCTATACCCATATAAAGGAAAAAACGATATGTGATGACCCCAAGGCCGAACCATGTCAGGAAACGCTCTTTATGTTGGTAGGCGGGGTCGGGTATGTCTTCGCGAAGGCCAAAAAAAGTGTTTCTGATCCATCTTTTGGCAAAGGCGATGGCTTTACTATGGAGGTTTTCGATGCCCAGTATGTCGCTTAAAACGTAATAGCCATCAAAGCGCATAAACGGGTTAAGGTTAATCAGGAAAGAGCCTAGCAAGGATATCATGACGACGCTAAAAGCAATGCTTTGGCCCATAGCGCTTGGCGTTAGATGCCAATACAGCAAAAAGAAACTGGCAAGCACGATTTCTGTCATAACACCGGCAAGGCCCATATATATACGTGCTTTGCGGGAAGTGATCCGCCATGTGCCAGTCATTTCTGTGTAGAAGACGGGATAGAGTACCATGAGAGCGATCCCCATATGCGGCACGGGGACACCATAATGTCTGGCCATAAAGGCATGACCCAATTCATGAAAAATTTTGATAGCGGTGAAGACAATGGCGGTCATCATAATGCCTTCGAGCGTAAATATTTGGGTAAATGTATGAAAGAAAGCATCACTTTGACGCAATGTCAGCAGGCTCGCCATAAACAAAACAGCGAGTGAAAGATAAAAGAAAGTGCGTGAGAGCAAGGGTTTAACGAAAGGGTAGGCCGCATCTAGCATCTTTCGCGGTTTAAATAGAGGCAAGGTTATAAACAGATACCCTTTAAGTGCTTGTTTCCACAGTGGCGCTTCCTGCGTTTTTGGATTTGGGATTTGCTGACCCGGATTCAGCAAACCGTGCTGGGAGAGGAAGATAAGCAGGGTACGGATATCATCCATGCTTACTGCTAATGTTGTCTCTTCATTGACGCGTTTCACAAGTTCTGAGGCTGTTTCGCATTGATGGAAGCGGGCAAGGCATTCAAATTCTGCCCAGCCAATTTTGTAATGTTTATTCGAGGCAGGGTGATAGAGCACCCAACTTGGTGCGCCGTCTTGCTCCGGCATACCTTTGTATAGCTTTATAAAAGGGCTCAGATCAGGGAGTTTTAGATTGTCATCTTGTTGTTTTTCCTGAGGCTTGTCTTCTGCCATATCATTATAATCCTATAATGTTGCGCATGGCGATGAGGGGGCGTCTGAGAACAGCGTAGCCCAGAATAGACCAATGACTCTTGATTTTAGCCGTTCCTTTATGGCCGATACGCATGGCTTCTGTATCATCAATTTTTGCGCGGATTTTATAGGTCAACTGCCCATCTGGATCGGCGGAGGCTTGGTAGCCGATGCTAACGATATCTGCCTCATGCGTTTTCAAAGGTTGTGTGTTGAGATAAAAAGACACCGGACTGTCCTTGCTGATCGGAAGCATAGCATCAATAGGAACGGTGATGAGGGCTTCGGTCTCCTCGGGCTGAGCAATGATCATTAGTTTCTCGCCAGTGCGCATTGGCTTTTTCTCAAAAGCATTGGCGTCAGCGAAGATGGCAATGCCATCTGTAGGGGCGCTGATATTGGTTTTGGATAGTCTTTCCTTGGCGTATTCCAGTGCGATACGCTTTTGAGCTATCTCAGCGCGTAGAAGTTGCAAATCGGCTTTTTTTTCTGCATTGCTTAAAGACTCAAGCCCTGCACGTGACAAAGAAACTTGCGCCGTTTGCAATTCCTGTTCTGCCTGATCGGTTTCGGCTTTTAAATTAGTCTGATCCATCGTGGCAACGACGTCACCTTTTTTAACGCTATCACCAGGTTTAACATGAACATCGTTCAATATTCCGTCATAAGGGATGCTGACAACTTTTGGGTTGCGTGCCGTGATTTCCACCGGCGCTGTGATGCTAAGCTGTGTTGGGAAAAAGAAAGCGATCAATAGGGCGGCAAGAATGAACATCCTGCTTTTCTTCGCCTTGAAAAATGTAAGCAAGTTTCCTTGCTTACGGTTGCTAAGCTCTATAGAACGCAAGGTATAAGCATAACTTTCACATAGATTGTTTAAAATTTCCTTTTCTGCGTCCTTAAGTGGCTTATCCCGCTCCAGCCACAATCCGCCTAGAATACCTTCGTCTTCCGTTGCAAAAACACAAAGCGTGATATAGGGGGCAATGCTGTTTTCGCTTTCAGTTTCTGTGTTTGCAGATAAATCTTTTTTATCCAGATCAATAATGGTAACGGCATGTTTTGGTGCGTTTTTTAAGGTCTCTGTAATTGCTTGCTTAACAAAGCTGGCATAGGGGCTGTTCTTATCTAGGACTGCATTGCCGGAAAGGCCTTCAAGGGTAATTTTTCCGTTATTCTGAGTCCAGAAAACGGCCTGTCTGTAAGGTACAATTTTTTGGGTTTCATTCGTGACGATGAAAGAGAAATCATTGATACGTGTTGCTTTTTGCACTCTATTTTGCAGGTCGAGCAATGTCAGGAGCTTGTCCATCCGCTAGTTACTCCGCTCTGGTTTTTTCGAGATAACCAACCACGCCCGCATCACGGATCGCCGAAATGTCGATATCGATATTACCGCTCATGCCAGGGAGGAGGCGGTCATTATAGTTTTCCAATGTGCCGCGCATTTGGATAGACTGACTGACAGGGTCAACCTCGCCAAAAATGCGTGATATTTTACCTTCATAGGTGCGGCCTGTTTCATTAATAGTAACTGTAAACGGGGCATTAATATTGACCCATCTCAACCATTTGGATGGCAGGAGAAATTCAATATCCAGTAGATCATCGGACGCTACTTCCATTAAAACACGATCTGTTCGTGTATATTCATTGGGGTTGGCTAGACGTTTTACTACGCGGCCATCATAGGTGGCGTGAATGTAACAATCACTGACTTTGTCATTATATAACTGTACGCGGGCTTCGGCTTTGCCCTTTTCAGTCTCCGCTTTTTCACGCTCAATGTTGGAGATCAAATCAAGGTTGAGTAGGCGCATTGTGGTATTCAGTTCTGTACTGCGGAGGCGGTCTTCCATATAGGCGATCTGTGCTTCGGATTGCGCATCATGACATTCATACTCGAGTAAAGTATCGCCAGTTTTGAATCTGTCACCATTGTCAAAATAGATATGCGCGATTTTCCCATCTCGGGAGCTTGAAATAACGGTACGCTCCTTTGGCACCAGAACACCTTCAGTATTGATTTGGTCTGTCTCTTTTTCAAATCGGCCACCGCTTAAATATTGCGTGGAAGGTTCTTGCGGCTGTGTCTGGGTATCGCCACCAGATGTCGGCTCTATGTTATTAAGTTCAAAAGCATCTGCACTATCATTCATAGCTAGATGCGTGTTTGTTTGATCTTTTTCTTCATGAATGGTGTTTTTCATGCTGACCAGCGTTTGATCCACATTCTTCATAACCGCATAGCCTTGTTCAGCAATATTGTGTAGCGCGGCTTTTATATCAATTTTGCTGAGTTGTGTATCTATAGCCAAAAAGACATCGTTAAGTCCTGCGCCAATTTTCTCGATCTGGGCGGTCAAAGCACCTGTGGAGGCCGTAGTGAAGGCGTGTGTCGTTGCTTGCACATTTTGTATAATATTTGCTGAGTGCTCAGCGCTTTTGATGGCAAATGTTTTTGCCTGAGATACATATGAAATATTGTTTTGCTCATGAGCGTTCTCCACCTTATTTGCCATCGTTGTGGTGGATGGAAAATAAGAAGAGGCAAAGCCTTGCTTGTTCACAAGGAAACTCGCTCCGATCAGCAGGCCACAGACAAAAAGGGTTGAGAATAAAACAAGCAGGTGTTTCGGCGCGTTTTTATTGTCGTCTCTACGCATTCGCCCCTCCTTCCTGCTTTGTATTTTCCACGTCGTTTTGTGCAAAAAGTGAGTGTCCAAGGCTACCGATCAGATCTGCATATGATTTTTGCAGTTCTGCATAGGCGAGGTCTTTTTGCGTTTTGTAGATATGGAATTCTGTGTCAGCGACGATTTTTTCGTAGCCTGATGCCACGCCTTCTTGCTCTTTTTGTGATGTGAGCTCTAGGCGTCTGCTGGCTGATCTATATAAAGTATTGGCGCTTGAATAGGTGTCCCATGCCATCCGTGTGCGCAAATTAGCCACATATACCTGCGCGACAATAGCGGCAGTAAGGGCTAATCTTTGTGCTTCAGCGAGCTTTTGCTTGTTTTTTATGTTTTCTAGTCTTTTGGGTAGTGTCAAAAGGCCAGTAATGCTCTGTGTTAATGACGCATTGAAGTCTCTCCAGTTTTGTTCAGCGAGAAAGGCGTTGCTGTCATAGTGGAAACCGTAAATGATATCAAAGCCAGGGAAAGTACTAAGAATTTCTTTTCTTACATTGCTAGATGCTGTGTTCTGGTCGGCCAGACTTTCACGGAGTTCTGGTCTTTCACGGAGCGCTGTATCAACCAGTGTGTCCATGTCTGTATTTAGAAGATCCATACGCTGTAAGCCGAGGTCTGTTTGCTCTTCGGAAATGTAAAGTGGCGTGTTGATTGGGTAAGAGATAAGGCTTTTGAGCTCAAGCTCGGCTAGTTTTGTTTCTTCATACAAATCGGATAGTGAGCTATTTTTGCTCGCCAGTTCGCTGAGTTTCGTTGTTGACTCTCCAATAGGAAGCACTTTCTCGTTTTCTGCCAGTTCCACATTGTTGATCATTTGATAAATATCTGCTTGCAAGAAGCAAAGCTGGCCTTTTAACGTTTCATGCGCATATGTCTTCCAGTAGGCCGCTGTAACATCTCTTTCGATATTGTGACGGATTTTGCGCAAACGCTCTTTGGCGACAATCTCATTATTGCCGGCTACTTCCTTATCCAGATAGGCGATCACAGAGTCCAGAAGGTTCCATTGTACCTCAAGGGACGCAAGGCGCCTTTCCTGTTCGGTTGATGTGGAGGGCTCCAGTGATTGCGTGCGCGTAATAATGGATTCACTGGAAGATGCCGCTTCGTCTGACCGTTCAATAAATGTTCCCGATGCTGTCACGGTAGGAAGGGCGGCAAGTTTTTGTAGTGTTACGTCATTGCTGGCAATAACGGTTTCCAAAGAAGCGACATAGGCATCCAGATTCTTCTCTAAAGCCCGTTCAATCGCGTTTTCCAGTGTCAGGGTCGTAGGGAGATTTTCATGCTCCCTTTTGTCTAAAAACGCTTTGTCTTCTTGGATTAAAGTGTCGTGTTCGGGGCTATTTGCCGTCACAGGCTTATGGCTCGCACAACCTACAACAAGGCTGGCAAGGCTAAAAATTACAGCAATTTTCAGTCCTGTATTCTTCATATTATTTTTTATGGCTGCGGGAACAGCCCTAGACACTACAAAATAAGCGTATCTGCTTCGCTGCGAATCGCAAAGAAATAATGTCATAAAAATTTTACAGCTTTTTTTAATGGTTAATCGCAACTTTCAAGTAATAAGCAAGACAAACAAGAAAGATCGAAAAACTTGATTAATTCGATTTATATAATCGGTTTTGACAGAGAGGTTTTATAGTTTAGTGTTGTGGCACGTATTTAAATCACTGTTTGCTGTAACTTAATAAACTAGGAGAAGATATGCAGAATAAATTCAAAGTTTTTGTCACTATACTTACGCTGAGCGCTTCATCATTTGCGCTATCAACCGCGATGGCGTCCAACGAAAAGGCAAAGGAAGTATACGACGTTAATGAGATGCAAAAGGTCGTTAACAACGAATATTGGTGGCCGAACAGGCTGGACCTTTCTCCGCTCCGCCATACAGAAGCGTCATCTAATCCTGCGGGTGCAGATTTTGATTATAGCAAAGAGTTTGAGAAACTTGATCTGGCGGCTTTGAAACAAGACCTCAAGGAACTGATGACAACCTCTCAAGACTGGTGGCCGGCTGACTTTGGTCATTATGGTCCGTTCTTTATTCGTATGTCATGGCACAGCGCGGGGACATACAGAACGATAGATGGACGCGGCGGTGCAGACGGTGGTATGCAACGTTTTGCGCCTTTGAATAGCTGGCCTGACAACGCCAATCTGGATAAAGCGCGCCGCCTTCTATGGCCGATTAAAGAAAAGTATGGGGATCAGATTTCATGGTCTGACCTGATCGTTTTGGCGGGTACAGTAGCGATGGAAGATATGGGCTTCAAGACAATCGGTTTCGCTGGAGGTCGTGTCGATGCGTGGGAGCCTGAAGAAGTTTATTGGGGTTCTGAAGGCCAGTGGCTAGGCCAAAGCCGTTACCGTGAAAACCTAGAAATGGAAAAGCCATTAGGTGCGACGGAAATGGGTTTGATTTATGTGAACCCAGAAGGACCAGGCGGCAACCCTGATCCATTGGAAGCGGCGAAAGCCATTCGTGAGACATTTGGCCGTATGGCGATGAATGATGAAGAAACCGTTGCGCTGATCGCTGGCGGTCATACTTTCGGTAAAGCGCATGGGGCGGCTAAGCCTAAGAAATATGTTGGCGCCGAACCTGAGGCGGCAGGTCTTGAAGAGCAAGGTCTGGGCTGGAACAGTAAATATGGTTCAGGTAATGCGGGCGATACAATTACAAGTGGTCTTGAAGGTGCTTGGACAGTAAGCCCTGCACAGTGGACGCATAATTACTTGCAGAATTTGTTTAGCTTTGAATGGAGGCAAACAAAGAGTCCTGCCGGTGCAACACAGTGGATTCCAACAGATGAGTCTGCGGCGCAGATGGTGCCGGATGCTCATGATCCTGAAAAATTCCATGCACCGATTATGTTCACGACAGATCTGGCGTTGAAAGAAGACCCTGCGTATAACAAGATTTCTAAACGTTTCTTGGATAATCCGGAAGAGTTCGAGAAGGCGTTTGCAAAGGCGTGGTTTAAACTCACGCACCGCGATATGGGTCCGACATCACGCTATTTGGGTGATCTTGTGCCGGATGAGAAGTTTATATGGCAGGATCCTGTGCCTGAGATTGATTATAAGCTCGTCGACCAAGCACATATAGCATCACTGAAGAAGACTTTATTGGATTCAGGTTTGTCTGTCGCTGAAATGGTGCGCACAGCGTGGAGCTCTGCGTCTTCTTTCCGCGAGACAGATATGCGCGGCGGTACCGATGGTGCGCGTGTACGTTTGGCGCCTCAGAAGAGCTGGGCGGCAAATAATCCGCAGGAACTTTCTAAGGTGCTCGGCGTGTATGAGAAAATCCAAAAGAAATTTAACGAAAGCCAAAGTGATGGCACTAAAATTTCTGTGGCGGATTTGATTGTACTCGGCGGTGCGGCGGCTGTTGAAAAGGCGGCTAAAGATGCTGGTCATGATGTAACTGTGCCGTTTAAGCCGGGCCGCGCTGATGCAACACAGGAAATGACAGATGTGTCAGCATTTGAGGTGCTAGAAACACCAGCAGACGGATTCCGTAATTACTTTGAAGAAGGGACTAGCCGTTCGCCAGCACAAATGCTTATCGAGAAAGCAGCCTTGCTGGACTTATCTGTGCCTGAAATGACGGTTCTTGTCGGCGGGATGCGTAGTCTTGGTGCAAATTATGATGGCTCAAACTATGGCGTCTTCACGAATAAGCCAGGCCAGTTGAGTAATGATTTCTTTGTGAACTTAATTGATCTTTCTACGCAGTGGAAAAAATCACCAGCGAATGAAGCTGTGTATGAGGGCTTTGACCGTGAAACAGGCGAAAAGAAATGGAGCGCCACACCCGTTGATTTGATCTTCGGATCAAATTCGGAGTTGCGGGCTGTATCTGAATACTATGCTGTTGACGATGCGGAAGAAGACTTTGTTCAAGACTTCGTTACAGCGTGGTCAAAAGTCATGAATCTTGGTCGCTACTAAGATTTATAGGATACTAAGCTGAATTAAAGAGCGGTCTTAGGGCCGCTCTTTTTATGTTCACTTCTTATAGATATGACGGAGTGTTTGGCATCTTTTAAAGATATGTTCTGGATCATATATGCCTTCGGCGGCACCGAGCATCAGATAGCCACCTTCGGCACATTGATTACCAATTTGGTGCAATACTTTTTCTTTTAATGGTTTGTCAAAATAAATCAAAACATTGCGAAGCAGAATAAGATCAAAACGCTGAGGCAATGGGAGAAAGTATTTCAGATTAATGGTTCTAAATTCTATATGTCGTTTCAAAGATGGTTTAACGAGCCAGTCTTTCTCCTCCTTGTCGAAATATTGTTCAAGGAAGCCTTCAGGGAGACCTCGACCAACTTCTATGTTGCTATAACGGCCTGCTTTGGCTTTCTCGACAACGGTTTTATTGATGTCCGATGCCATAATGGAATAAGAAAGACTTGGATATTTGTCTTTGTTCTTGTCCAAGATCATAGCAATAGAGTAGGGTTCTTGTCCTGTGGAGCAAGCGGCAGACCATATGCGTATATGTCCTTTTTTTGCGAGTATCGGTAGAAGGTCATTTTCGAAGATTTCGAAAGGTGTCTTATCCCGAAAGAAGTATGTCTCATTGACTGTCATGGCCTCAATGACATCGTCGCTTAGGGCTTTTTCAGCAGGATTACGCAATTTGGATATGATGTTATTTGCACTGTCCATGTCATGTTTCTTGGCGACATCGGACAGCCGTGTCTCAAGCAGGTACAGCTTATCTTTCGTTAAATGGTATCCGGAATTCTGTGCCAGAAAATTTGCAATAAAATCAAAATCGGGTTCTGATAACTCCATCCTTATGCCTCATCAAGTGTTTTATTCGTAATTAGTTTTGAGATATCTGTCCCGATGTTTTCAAGAGGGCGTACAAAATGACAGAGGCCAGCTTTTGCTACAGCGCCGGGTATGCCCCAGACCGTACTGCTTTCCTCATCTTGTGCGAGGACAACATGTGTGTCGCTGGCACTTGTGAGCTGTGCACAAGCATCTTTCCCATCGCCGCCCATACCCGTTAGGAACACCATGAGTAAATGCTTGGGATATGCTTGCCCAAGGCTAGAAAGCATAACGTCGATGGATGGTTTGCAGTAATTTACAGCGGGTCCATCGTCTAGCACGATGCGCCGTGGTAATGAAGCGGATAGCGTTAAATGTTGGCCGCCAGGCGCAATATATACATGGCCTGGTTCGACCAGCATGCCATCTTTGGCTTCGTGAAATTCAAGATCACTGTGTTTTTGCAAATCTTTGGCAAGTAAGTCAGCAAAGCCTACCGGAATGTGTTGTGTAATAAAGATAGGGAGCATTGGCTTGCCCTTAATATCTTTGAAAACATCCATGAGGGCTCTTGGTCCGCCAGTGGAGGAACCGATAGCAATGGCCACAGGAAATTGTGGTGGACTTTTGATATGGCTTCGGCATGTATAATTATTGCCGATAGTCTTCGTTTTGTAGTCTACGGATTCCTTTGAAACATTTATGTCTGGCGCTATGTCTTTGGAAGCAGATGCCTGAAATTTGTGTGGCATACTCTGCTTGTTTAGATTTAAAAGCTTTTGTCTCAGTTCATCCTCAAAGCTGATGCTACGGTCAATCGAGGTGGAACTGGGCTTTGCAATACAATCAAGCGCACCAAGATTGAGCGCTTTATATGTTGTTTCAGCTCCCTTTTGTGTCAGGCTTGAACATATAATGATGCGTGCATCGGGATCATAGGCGAGCATGTGTTTTAATGCGGTAATGCCATCCATTACAGGCATTTCAATATCAAGAAGCACGATATCAGGTCCTAAATTCTTATAGTCACTTAAGGCAATTTCACCATCGCTGGCGGTAGAGATAATCTCCAGCTTTGGCTCTTGTTCAATGATGCGGCGTAATAGCCCCCGCACGACGACAGAATCGTCAACAACCATAACTTTTATTGTGGAGGTTTGTGTCATTCTTTACTGAACTTTACAGGATGTTTTCTTTTTCAGGGGTGAGATGATGGATAAGGGCGGTGAAATCAAGAATGATCACCAGCTTCTTATCCATGCGGTAAACACCCTTGGTATAGTTTTGCCAGTCTGGATTAACGGTGTCCGGTAAAATTTCGATCTGATCGGCGGTAATATCAATAACGTCGCCAATGCCTTCAAAGACGAAACTGAACATTTCGCCATTTTCGCTCGTAACAACGGCATAGCCTTCTTCTTTCTCACTTGCATTTTGCAAGCCAAGCGTTTTGGCAACATCAATCTCGGTGACGATATGACCGCGCAGGTTCAGCAGGCCAACAATATTCTCAGGGGCATGGGGGATGGGTGTGGTTGGGATGCGCTGGATGACATCTTGTATGGAGTTGATAATCCCGCCAAAATAATGCTTGCCTATATTGACGATGAGCACCTTGAGTGGCTCTGTATTTATATCCTGCTTTTTGTTAAAGGCTATTACATTCTTATCTTGTGTCATTTTTATGTCCTTATTTTATGCCGCGCCTATCTGTGTAAGAGCGTCAAAAAGTTCCGTTTTGTCGAACTTGCCTAGATATTCTTTGAAGCCTTTTTTATAGCCGTATTCTTTGTCCTGTGCTGTGTTGTGTGAGGTGATGGCAATGAAGGGTGTGTCCTTCCAGTTGGAGTCATCTTGCATTTTCTCAACAAACTCGTACCCATCCATTTCCGGCATCTCGATGTCGCTCAAGATGATGTCGTACATATGGCCTTCATCATGGAGTTTGATCGCGTCCAAAGCATCGACGGCCATGGAAACTTCATAACCAGCAGAGCGCAATATAGGCTGCAACATATTGCGGAAAAAAGCGCTGTCATCTACAACAAGTAAATGTTGTTTCTTTCCTGAAACCACGGTGGGCAGGGCATTTTTATTGTTATTTTGAAGATGTTTCGCGTCTTCCTCATTCTCCGCATGTTGATGTGTTTGTTTTAAACGTTCGAGATGCTCTGAGATAAAAGAGCTTTGCATATGGGTTTTTGATGAGAACCAGTTGTCTTGGCTCATGCCTAGATAATAGGCGATATCAATAACGTCAACGGTCTGTTCATTGATAATCATGCTACCTAAAAATCCGGGTCGGGCCGTGGAGGTGTTCAGATCGAGCACCCCTTCGTTAATATCGATAATGTCGTCAATCATCATCCCGACTTGTGATTCCGAACGGTCATCAGAAAGAATAATGGTTGTGGTTTGGGCATGGTTATCCAAACTCTGATTTTCAGAATCACAGAACAGTAATTGCATTAAATCATCATTGTATTGCACAATATGTTTGAAGCCGGATTTCTTAATTTTTGTTGTTTCAAAGACATGCAGACGTGACACAAGAGCAAGCGGAACGGCTTTGGGTACACCGTCACCAGCCTTAAAAATTAAGAGTGAGGCTGTTTCTTTTGCCAAAGTTTTGGTCGATTTTTCCCCCGACATATAGGCAAGATCAGACTCTGTTGCATCTTTAACCATGTGGAACTGACGGGCGATAGCTGTTGGGTCAAGGATCATGATAACTTGTCCATCGCCTAAGATTGAATTGCCTGAGAAGATATTAACATCACGCAACACAGATGAGACGGATTTGATGACGACTTCCTCTGTATCGAATATTTCGTCGACCAGCAACCCGTATACATTATTGCCGGAGCTCATGATAACAATGGTTTTTTCTTTATGAATACGCGTTGCTTCTGTGCCTTGATCTTTTTGTGCGCCATTGGCGGCAAAGAGGGTTTGGCTGTCCAGAAGAGGGATAATACGGTCTCTTAGGCGGAGCACTGGCTTGTTTTCAATATATTCGATTAGGTTCTCATCAGCATATCTGAGTGAAACAAGTTCCTGAATATTGATTTGCGGAATAGCGTATCTGTGGTCTTCAATCTCGACGATCAAGGCTGAGATAATTGCCAGCGTTAAAGGAATATGAATTACGAAGGATGTGCCTTGCCCGAGCTTTGAATCCATCTCAATCGTGCCGCCGATTTTTTCGATATTACTGCGCACAACATCCATACCGACACCACGGCCCGATACGTTTGTTACTTGTTCGGCGGTAGAAAATCCTGGTTTCATAATGTGGTTCAGAATTTGCTTTTCGCTCAAGCTGGCGAGCTTGTTTTCGTCAATAAGTCCTTTTTCGACAGCCTTTTGCCCTATTTTTTCTGGGTCTAACCCTTTGCCATCATCGCTAATATTGATGATGATAAAACCACCTTCATGATAGGCTCTGAGTTTAATTGTCCCTTTTTCGCCTTTGCCTTTTTCAAGACGAATATCTGGCGTTTCAATGCCGTGGTCACATGCGTTACGGATCATATGTGTCAATGGATCTTTGATAAGATCCAGAACTTGTCTGTCCAGCTCCGTATCTTCCCCTTCCATTTCCAGTGTGATTTTCTTCTTTAGTTCAGTAGAAAGATCGCGCACGATACGTGGTAACTTGCCCCACGCATTCCCAATTGGTTGCATACGAGTCTTCATGACATTGTCTTGCAGATCAGAAACAATGCGGTTGAGGTGATGAAGCGGCGCTTGCATGTTACTGTTCTCATCTGAGCGAATGAGTTGTAAGAGCTGGTTTCTGGTGAGAACAAGTTCGGAAACCATATTCACCATATTCTCCAAAAGGCCGACTTGGACACGTAAATATTCGGGATTGGAGTCGTTGACCATGGCAGAGGAAGAGGCGGTGGAAGGTGTCGAAGGTAACTCTGGTGTGTTCTCTTTTTCTTCTGGCTCTTCATCTGTCGCCGTTATCTCTACAGATGATTCTTCGTTATTGTCTTCTGTCACAGCGTCTTGGTTTTTATGGTCGTCGATGGCTTTTTCGATCTCAGATATAACATCACTATCATCTCCATCCGGTTCTTTGCCTGTTTTATTAACTTCTGTGACGAGATAGCGCACACGGTCTATCGCGATGAGTAAAATGGTGATGTATTCTTCCGTTACGGTCATCGAACCGCTACGAAAATTATCGAGAAGATTTTCGGCGGCATGGGCTGTTTTTTCCAAACGATCCAGCCCGATAAATCCGCAAGTGCCTTTTATCGTATGCATTAGGCGAAAAATTTTACCGAGTAATTCTTGGTTGTTTGGCTCTTGTTCGAGCTTAACCAGATCCATGTCGATTTCCGACAGTGAATCCATCGTTTCGTCGATGAATTCTTTTACAAGATCATCCATTTTTTCCCCATATTTTTAACTTTTATTTTAGTATTCGCTGACATTCTTGATGTTTACAATTCACATGAATATATACATGATTGATTGTAGCTAATTTATATAAATATACCATTAACAATCAGGAAGAAAATACAAGAGAAGTCATGTCTTTAGAGAAAAAATTAAAAGTGTTGATCGTCGATGATCACCGGACGATGCTAAGAATTATAAAGAATTTGCTTGAGCAGATAGGAATCACAGATGTTGTTGAGGCTTTGGATGGTCAGGAAGCTTTGCAAAAGCTCGTCAAAGACAAATATGATTTGATATTATCGGATTGGAATATGATGCCGATGACGGGATTGGAATTACTGCAATATGTGCGTAGAGATGAAAGCTACCAACATCGAAATGTCCCCTTTGTTATGATCACTGCCGAAAGTAAAACAGAGAACGTTTTGGAGGCTAAAAAAGCGGGAGTTGATAACTATATTATCAAACCGTTCAATGCAGAAACACTGGAAATGAAGATTAAGTCAGTTTTACAAAAACGGGCCTAAAGTAATAAAAAAAAGGAAAGCGTCACATGTCGAAGAACGTCGCTATTGTAAAAGCTATCGAAGGGGCCGTGGAAACAATCAGAAAAGCACCTGATGATAAGAAGCCTGCGTTACTGGACTCTTTGTTATCTATTTCACAAAAGTTGATGCGTGTTACCAAACAGTTTTCTGATATTCCTGATACCTATGTTACCAAGCTCTCACCAATGATTGAGAAGCAACTATCGGCGGCTGAGAGACGTACGGAACGTGCCGCTGACCAGTTTTTGACTGTTGCTGAAGAAATTAAACCTCTCTTGGACGGGGTGGATGAAGCAACCAAGAAAGAAATTCAAAATAAGCTGAATGAAATGTTTGAGATCAGCACATTTCAAGACCTTGTTGCGCAACATTTGAATGAAGTGAAGCTCTTAATGAATGATCTGACATATGATATTGAAGAACTACAAGAGGCTTTGATCGCTCTTGGTGATTCTTCTATGGGCGGCGGCAAAAAATTTGAGCGTAGTGTTCAGCAAAAACGTTCAGACGAACACCTTCTGAACGGCCCTTCCACGGATTTTTAACTTTTATGAATTTTGCTATTTTGCTTCAGACTTTTTGACCTCGGCTTCAAGCTCCATCAGCCTCTTTTTCCATTCATCATCCGATGGTACTTGATGCGTTTCTTCACTTGTTTTAGCATCTGTGGGCCTATCGCTTTTTGCCGTATTTTGTTCTGATGAAAGTTCTAGCAAAAAAGCATCTACTTTTGTCTTGAGAGTTCTGGCTTGATGCGTTGTTTCCTGTGCACCGCCCGACGCTTGTTGCATGCTATGAGAAATTTCAGCCGTTGCAGCTTGCTGTTCTTCAATAGAGGTTGCAACGCTTCCTGATCTGTTTTGGACATCTGCAACCTTCGAAACGATAGCTTCAAGGCCCTCAACAGTTTTCCGTGCTTCTGTTTGTATGGCGTCGATCTGTTTGACGATCTCCTTTGTTTCTTCGGCTGTTTTTCCTGCTAAGCCTTTTACTTCAGATGCAACGACAGCAAATCCTTTCCCGGCTTCTCCTGCGCGCGCTGCCTCAATAGCGGCATTTAACGAAAGAAGATTTGTCTTCTCCGCAATATCTTGAATGATGTCAACAATTTCCCCGATCTTTTCTGCCGCTTCCCCGAGCAACGCTGCCTGCGCACTTGTTTTTTCAACAATCTCGGCTGTTTCCTTGGCGCTATTGGCTGTATATGTAACTTGGCTGGATATTTCGTTTATAGACGCAGTTAGTTCCTCTGCCGCTGCGGCTACAGTTTGCACGTGATTTGATGCGTTTTCACTGGAATCTAGAAGGCTGGAAACAATCTGTTGCACATCATTTTCAAAATGGGTGGACAGTTCATTCATTAATGTTTCTCTGTCTGCTTTTGCGGCCTCAAGATATGTCGATATGGCTAGATCAATATCAAGCATCAATGCTTTGACGAATGCGTTAATATTTTTTGAGAGTGTTTCTTTTTTGCCGCGTGCTAAGATGCTTGTGCATTGGTCTTTGATAAGACCATCAAGGATACGGGTGGCGATATAAGAATAACCTCCGATATACCATTTTGGCTCTAGGCCGATTATATTATGACGCTTGCCGATTTTTTGTACTGATATAACATAGTTATCACCAAAAGAGCCGTCTAGAATGCCTTTCCAGTGTGTTGTTTGGAGAGATTTTGCGCGGTCCATACCTTCTTGGCCATTAAACATATTGGCTAATTCTGGGTAATCTTTGACATGCTCATAGAAGCTTTTCAAAACATCTGGCAAATGTTTTTCCAGTACAGGAGTCATATCCTGTAATGATTTTGATGTTTCCTCGTTAATTTCAGAAAAGTTCAGCCGGTCTTGTATCGATGGTGTCACAATAGTCTCTCTTCCCACAGGCATAGCACTGTATGCAATTTGTTTCTTATTATTTAATTATACGCATAAATATGCATACGATTCATTGTACAATAAATCGTGTTGCGCTGCACCTATTTATGGTGTTCGGAGAGTGTTTTTTGTGGTGTTTGACGTAATGTTAAACCATATTGCTGACTTCTTTATTAACGCGTTGCATGTTGTCAGAAATTTCATTAGCTACGGCGCTTTGTTCTTCCACGGCGCTGGCTGTCGAGTTCACATATTCTCTAACGTTTTCAATGGATGTTTTGATACTGCTTAAGGAGTCGACGACAGCCGTTGATATTTCCCGCATCGAGCTAATTTCTTCAGAAATTTTATCTGTTGCTGTTTTTGCTTGCGCGGCTAGATTCTTAACCTCATTAGCAACGACGGCAAATCCTTTGCCCGCTTCACCGGCGCGCGCTGATTCAATCGTGGCATTCAAGGCTAGCAAATTGATCTGTCCGGCGATGTTGTTGATAAGCTCGACAATCCCGCCCATTGCTTCTGCAGCACCAGATAGTTTGGCTGTTTGCTCATCAGCGCCTTCAACAATGCCATATGTGTTCTCGGTGATCTCGCGGGACTTAGCCATGCTTTCAGTAATTTCTTTCACCGAGGCGCTCAGCTCTTCAGTTCCCACGGCGGCACTTTCAATCATCTTGCCGGCATTTTGTTTCGCGGTTACCTGACGTGTGATGTCTGTTGCAAATTTAACGACTTTAAAGGGATTGCCTTTATTGTCTAAGATAGGGTTGTAGCTGGCCTGTATCCAAATATCGCCGCCGTTTTTGTGGGCACGTTGAAATTCGCCGGATTGAAATTCGCCCTGTGCCAGCTTGGCCCAAAATTCTTTATATTCAGGTTTATTCGCTGTGCCTTCGGGCATAAACATGCTGTGATGCTTCCCTTTAATCTCGCCCAGCGTGTATCCCGTCGCATTTAGGAAGTTGTCGTTGGCATCAATGATTGTGCCATCTAGTTCAAATTCAATAACAGCTTGCGCTCTGCCGATGGCAACGATCTGAGCCTTGTTATCAAGTTCCTCGGTGCTTGACCATTCAACAACAGTCCCGATGCGCTCACCGCCGCTATATATATGGTTGGCAATCAACCCAAAGACACGTCCGCCGACGCGAATGCTCGTTTCATAATTTTCAGGCAGATCTTTCAGCATCTTTCTTTGATGTGCAGGGTTCTTATGAAAGACATCAATATTTCGGCCAATAAGTTCGTCTGCTTTAAAATGAGGGAAATCTTTTTGAATGTCGCTTTCTGCTTCTTTTAGGAAACTAACCAAAGCAGGGTTGAGATATTTGATGTTGTAATCTGTGTCTGCGACCATGACATTTGTTTGAATAATGCTGAGTACTTGCGACAGCTCTTCGGCCTTTGTGTGGCCAGTCGCATTATCGGGTGCATCATTGCTTGCACCTTGTATAAACTTAAAGATATTTTTAGTCGTTTTTTTAGCAGTATTGGTCATGGTCCCTCGATTTTCTAGTGGTTAAAATCAAGGGGTATTCTAGCTTTTTATAGAGGTGAGGTCTTTACCGTACATCCCTTTGTATGTGCGAAGCCTTGTCTCAGGATGTTTCAACGGGGTAGCCTTTAGCGATCCAGGTGTCTAGACCACCTTCCAAATTATAGACGGTTTTTTCTGGCATAGCGTTGGCGCAAACCTCACAAGCTTTGCCGCCGCGAATACCTGCCTTGCAATGAAAGACAAGTTTCTTTTCCGGATTATGTGGGATAGATTCAGCAGAGCACGTGCCAACAGGGATCAAAATGGCGTCTTTAATATGGGCGGTTTCATATTCATGGACTTCGCGCACATCAATAATGATAGCTTCGTTATTATCAATCCATTCTTTTAGTGTTTCGCAATCTACTGCTTTTACATTACTCATTTTTTTTCTCCTATTTTTTTAAAAACTGCGGCGCAGTGAAGCATAAATATTTGTGTTGTCTTCTAGCTGGCCAAAAAAAGTATCGCGGCTTTCACCATAGAATATGTTGCCGCCAGCTTCTGCTGTCCAGTGGTCATTGATTTTGTAATTTGCTTTTGGCCGAACATATCCGTCACTGTCACTAGGTGACCAGAAGTTAAATAGAGAGAGTGTTAGGTTTTGGTTCAGCATCATTTTNGTGAGGCGCAATGTTACGACATGGCGGTTTTTATCAGGNAAGGGGGCGCCGGCTGGCGCTGTTCTGATTAAAGCGCCATAATCGAGCGTGCGCTCCAGATTATATTGGAAGCCTCCTGTCAGCTCGGGCAAGAAAGATAGCTCCTGCTCATAACCAGCTAGAAAACGAAACTGGTCATTGGGGATGGCGGGATTGATGCCGCTATCGTCGTCACGGCTATCATAATAAGCAACTTCCAGGTTGCCTATTCCATCGTGGAATGGCCCGCGGATTGAGGCGCCATAGACGGATAGGCGCGGAAATGTTGCGCGAAGATTTGGCGCATCCAGCCCTTGCGGGTTTTTCCAATATCCGTCATAGCCATATAACGCAGTTTCATATCCGCCCATATTTTTATACAAACGGGCAGCCCATTCATCTTCGGAAAACCATTCAATGCGCGGGTCTGTGTTTAAGGTGTTACTACGTCCTGTCTGGCCGCCAGTAAACGGGTCGTAGGTGCTGATGCGCGCACCATCGGCAAATCTGTCTGCATCAAAACCGGGTGTGTAAACAATATCTAGATTGGCAAAATCACTAAAAAAAGATGTCTTTAAAGAGTCTGATGGCGCTTTTAAATATTCTTCGTCGCGGCCTATAAAGAAAGAGTCAAAATCTTTAGGAAATAAATCGTTCAGGAAAATCAGATCGCCTGTGCCCCATGTTAAAATTTGGCGTCCGGCTTTAATATCCATGAAGTCAGTAGCGCGCCAGCTCACAAAAGCTTCCCGCAAATCTAGCCAGCCCTCACCTTCATCCAGATCAACAGCCCAGCGATCTGCAACAGGATCGGCAATAAAGTCAGAGGTGATGCGCATGCTTACATCATCCCAAAACTTTTCAGTCTGAAGCTGTAATCTTGTTTCACCAATGCTCGCGCGCTTTTCGAAGTTCTGATCGTGTATGCGTGCGCCGGCCCGTGTCTCTATAAAGCCCGTCATACTAAAGGGAAGGGAAAAATCACTGCTTTGGGCTTCGCTATCATCCCAATTTTCTTCTGCTGTATTTGTGTTTGAAGAAGATAAACTACCAAGTCCTGCGGGAAGGGCTGGTTCGGTGTTGGATGACGTTTTACTGTCGCTACCACCAAGTCCCATAGGCAAGGGTGGTTCTTCTGCTAATGCAGCAAAAGACAGAAGCGGTAAGATTAGCGCAGTCGTTAGGAGAGGTTTTCTCATCGTTTAATATATTCCATAGGTGGCTGGCGCAAATAACGCTCGGTGAAAATATCATCGGGTAGGCCGATATCATATTCACTGCCCGAATGCGTCATGACGGTTTGGCTTCCAGATTTGAGATCTTTTATGGATGCTTTTACCACTGTCGGATGTCCTTGAATTGTCTCAACGGCTTCGGCTGTAGAAACGCGATAGAGCTGATCACGTTTATCATAAAATTCCGTCTTCACAGGAATGAAGCTTGTTTTATGAATATAGTTTTTGTAATAGCTGAACTCAACAAGGCTAGAGTCCTTTGGTGTGCTTTTGACAATGTAATAATTATCCGTTGTTTCAATAAGCTCGTGATTATCCTCAATCGGATTTCGGCCAGAAACATCCTCGTAAAAATAATCTGAGCCAACAAAACTTGTACGCTCATCACTGGCGGCGATGCGTTTAACTAGATCAAGGGCTGGGAGATACATCCAGCGGTCATCATCTTGGCCAACATGTTTCCAAACCATAAAGACGGTTTTATTTACATCGGCAGGACGGTTGAAATAGACATAGAATTTTTGCTCTTTATCCTTGTTGCCAACATCCTTGCGTAGAATAACAAAATCACGTGTGCGCTTACGGCCTTGTTTGTCGGTAATTTCCATTTTAACGCGAGAGCGTCCATCTTCACCTTGGTAATAAGCGGTGTGATTGGCTTTGTTGACAATTTCGCTTACATCCATCGCCATGGCTGGCGCGGATAAAGCAACAAGAGCGGCAAAAGTAAGTAGGGCTTTTTTCATGTTAAGCATCCTTTCGTTTAAATAATATTTTTTCAAATACAGTCATTAAAGCGGGCAATATTAGTAATGTTGCAATGCCGGCAAAAAGCAAGATCGCTGAGATAAAAAACCCGACAGTTTTATAAGGCACGAGAGGCGCGAAAAGAAGCGGTGTGAAGCCAACACCGATGACGATGACATTTCTGGCAATCGCACGGGCTGGTTCTCCGAACACCGCTTTTATAGTTTCGCTCCACGTGCCGTATTTTTTTGATGCTTCACGGCTACGTGCTAAGAAGTGGATGGCATAATCTACGGCCAGCCCTAAAGAGAGCGAAGACAGAACAGCAACGGGCATGTCGTAGTCTTTGCCGATTAATCCGATGATGCCATAGATAAAGGCAATCGTTACGGTGAGTGGGACCATGGATAAAATACCCCAAGCCAAAGAGCGGAACAGGAACGTCATCATTACGAGAACAATGATGAATGACCCCATGAAAGCTTCGAGCATGCCTGAAACCATCTTGTCTTGCCAGACTGTGTTTATGTATGTAAGGCCAAACCAGTTGTGTTCTAAAGCAATAGGAGGTGGGGTGTTGTCGAAGAAGGTTTGGACGGCTGAAACAACTTTGTTCATGTCTTTGTTGTCGCCGCTCTTGAGCTGAATCCACAAAACGGTTTTATCATAGTTCGGTGTTGTGAAGTGCCACAAATCATTTGGACGATGAGAGTTTTGATATGTAATCAATGTTTGCGCAACAGCATTTTGTGTGTCTGGAATGCGGAAAGCTTTTTCATTGCCAAGGAAAAGTTCACGGTGAACTGTCTTTACGACATCGGGTAAAGCATTGCTTTTGCCGACTAAGCCTGTTCGCAATAAATCACTTTGCAGTTTTTCTACATAGCGCAACATTTCAGGTTGTTTGAAAACTTCAAATTCGCCGTATGTATTGTCGACAAGCGTAGCGATATCATCCCATGCATAGTAGGTATCGTCATTTTCTGCCGCATCTTGTTGCGCATAAATATAGTCTTTAATAGCTGTGATGTCCGTGCCGATTGTCGGGATCGCCTTGGCAAAATTTTCTGCTTCCTTGCCTTTGCCTTCCAAAGATTGGCTAAGCTTTTTGCCGAAGGCTTCATGTAAATTTTGTGCAGGAGATAATTCAAGATAAGCCATATAGGTGCCAGCAAAGCGTTCGTTCAATTCTTTATCGGCAACACGGATGTCATGCTTCTCAGTGAACCACTTAACAGGATTGTCGTTAATCTGTATTTTGCTAATGCCATATCCTGAAATGCCAATGAGGACCATCATGACAAGTAGCACAAGTTTTGCGCGGGCATAGGTAAACCGTCCCGTTGCATGTAAAATTTTAGCAAGCATAGAAGAGGGATGTTCTTCATCCTCTTGATGCGCCATCCCAAAACCTTCTAAAGATTTTTCGCTCATTAGCATGATGTAAGCCGGCACGAGTGTAACAGTAAATAGCCATGCCATAAGAACGCCGAAGGCGATAAAAATACCAAACACCTGAACGGGCGGGATGGGGGTGAAAGCAAGAGAGCCAAAACCCGCCGCCGTCGTAAGGGATGTAAATAGCATCGGTTTGGATAGCTCTTCCATGACATGGGTTAATGCTTTTTTACGGTCTTTATATCTGGGGTAAACATCAAAAAAGTCCGATAGAATGTGGACAGCGTCCAGTACGGCAATCGGCATAATAAAGACGGGTATCATGGATGACATGATGTGGACGGTATTCCCTGTCATCACAAGCGCGCCCATCGTGACGATAACCGACACCATCGCGACAATCATGGGAGATATGATCAGTTTTACGCTTTTGAAAAAATACCACATCAATAGAAAAATAAGGAGCATGGCCATAGGCGCGGAAACGGCCATCTGAATAAACATCTCAACACCGAATGTGTCTTGCGCTATAGGCAGGCCGGTGATGTGATATTCATCTTGTGGATCGCCAAAGCTGGCGATCTTGTCTTTGAGCTGTTGCGCGACTTTATAGCTAATATCTTTGGAAGTGATGGGGATATAAAGCGCCATGGCTTTTCCATCGCCTGATACCAATGTGTTATCAAGAAAAGGTATATGAGATGCTTTATCATAGATGGCTTTGGCCTCCGCTTCTGTTTTTGGCGGTGTCTTCATCAGCCATTCAAAGCGCACCGTGCCCAATCCAGCCTGTTCGATATTATCGACATTTGACGGCGCGATCATCTCGGCTTCAATAACCCCCTGGTTCTCGCCATTGTCATTATTCCAGCTAATCTCGCGTGCATATTCGCCTAAGGTGTAAATGTCATTAAGAGACTGTGTGTTAAAAACGCCATTGGGGTTTGTTTTGTTAACGACCCCCACAACGATCATGTCGTAGAGGCTGTATTCTTGTTTTCGCTCATTGTGAAAGACGCGGACGGGCTCATCATGAGAAAGCATGTTTTCAGGGTCCGTATCAACGCTTAGGCTATGCAAAAAAGGAAACTGCTTGGGAAACAGGCTCGGCACCGCAACCCCGATAATAAAAAAGAGGCTCAGTATAACGGCAAAACGCATAAACGCTTTTGGTTTGTTCACGGCTGTTTCCGATAGTATAAGCATAATTAATTACTTAAACGCCTCTCCGGATTTCAGGCCGAGTTTCTTAAGGATCATAGCCAAAGGGCAAAATCCTGTAAACGCCGCTTGAAACATATTAAAGCCGACAAAGGCTGTTAATAAGAGCCAATATGGTGAAATGAAATACCCTAGTGCGAGACTAAGCATGATAACAATGCCTGCAAAAGCGAAGATAAAACGATCTATGTTCATTTGACAGATTCCTTTATTTGTATTAATATTAATTAAATTAACTTTTTTTAATATATTTGTCAAGTGTAATGGTTTTAGATAAGGTGTATGAATGGCTAAACATGAAGAAATGAAAGAGGCTTTAGCTGTCTTGAAAACGTTGAACCACCCGGTCCGGCTAAGTATTCTATGCAATTTAATTGAGAATGATGAAATGTCCGCTGGCGCGATATTCGAACAGGAAAGCGAGCTAGCGAGCCAGTCACAGGTTTCGCAATATCTAAAAATTCTACGCGATGAGGGCTATGTTGAAGCGCGTAAAGACGGCCAGTATGTTTATTATAAGATATCTTCGGCGGAAATTCGGGCACTTATAAAAAAGATGCACGAACTATTTTGCGCCTAGCTGTGAGGTGATGTGACGGTGTTGTCAGACAAACTTGATAACTTCTGGGTTGATTTATAATAAGTTGGCTTTAACAAATCAAATCATCAAGTTGATCTGACAATATCACTTTGTGTTACTCTTCGGATTTCCAGCCACCACCTAATGTGAGATATAAGACAATAGATGTGTTTAGGCGAGAAAGACGCGCCTGCGCATAACTATCTTCGGCGTTCAGTTGTGATGTTTGTGTATCTAGTAAGGTCTGGAAATCGATAGCGCCGGCATCATAACGATTTTTTGAGAGGTTATAGGCGCGACGTGCCTGTTCTGCAGCGGTTTTTAATGCTGTTTCTCTAACCTGTGCGGCCTTTACAGCAGCTAAAGCATCTTCAACCTCCTGAAAAGCTGTTAAGACGTTGCCGCGATATGTTTGGACCAACTCAAGTTGTTTGGCAGTGGCTTGCTCTAATCCGCCTTTTAGTCGCCCACCTTGAAAAATTGGTGCGGCTAAGGTGGATGTAAGAGAGAGGACTGTAGCGCTGGGGTCGCTAAAGCCGTTTGATGATATCGTTCCGTTGGCCCCTAAAGAAAGCGAAGGAAAGAAAGCGGCTCTGGCTACACCAATATCGGCTTCTGCTGCGCGCAAATCGGCTTCGGCGGAGAGTAAGTCAGGTCTGCGCTCTAAAAGCAAAGATGGTTGCATGGGTGCAATATCTGGAATAGTTAGGTTGTTCAGTGTCTTTCTTTCTATTGTGATCGATTGTGGCGGTTTTCCTGAAAGGACAGCGAGCGCATTTTCTGTATTCTTTAGTTGTTCGGCGATTGTGGCTCTGGAGGATTCATTGGATGCTACTGCTGTTTTTTGTTGGGCAAGTTCAAGGTCTGATTCTGATCCAGAATCAACACGCGCTTGAATAATGCGTAGTATTTCTTGTGTGTTCTTTAGATTATTATCTGCAATTTTTAACCTTTCTCGTAAATTAATAAGTGTGAAATACGTGCTGGCTACATCGCCTATAAGAGTGAGTTCTAAGGCTTTTTGATCATAAATGCTCCCGAACCATCCTTCTTTTGCGGCCTCTTGGGTGGCGCGGTTTGCGCCAAAAAGATCGATTTCATATGCGACAGATAAGCCAGTGCTTAGGCTAGTACCCGTTGAAGATGCGCCTGAATTTGGGTTGGTTCGGGAGCGTGAGGCGTTTGCTGAACCGTCAATGGAGGGCAATAAAGTAGCGCCTGCAATTTTTAATGCTGCGCGGGCTTGTTCTATGCGTTGTAGTCCAGCCAATAAACCCGTGTTGTTTTTTAGCGCTTCCTCCATTAACGCATCCAGCTCTTTGCTACCGAATGATTTCCACCAGTCATATAGAATAATGGAAGAGGCCTCGTGCTCTTTATCACTCCATTGCTCTGGTGTTTCAATATTTGGCTTTTGATAGTTTGGAACAAAAGAGCAGCCTGTAAAACTAAGTGCTGTTAGGGAAAGTGCTATGAGTGTTTTATATTTCATTTTCTTTTTATTTTACTCCGAACTCAGGGCAACGACAGGGTTCAAATGTGCTGCTTTACGTGCTGGTAAATAACCGAATAACAATCCTGTTCCGACAGCACAGCTAAAAGCTAATATTGCAGGCCCCGGGGTGAAGGAAATATTAATATCGAAGAAAGAGAGTAGTGTTCCTGTGCCAAAGCCAAGTAAAACGCCTATTAATCCGCCTATTGTGCAAACAACAGCTGCCTCGGTATTAAATTGTAGTAAGATATCGCGCCGGCGTGCTCCTGTGGCCATACGTATGCCGATCTCTCTCGTACGTTCAACGACGCTGACGAGCATAATGTTCATCACTCCTATGCCGCCAACTAGCAACGAAATTGCCGCTACTGCTCCAAGTAAAATTGTTAGCGTATTTTGTGTTTCTGTGGCCATTTCAAGGAAGGAAGTTGTGCTGCGTACTGAAAAGTCTTCACTTTGATGACGTGCAATCAAAAGTTCGGTAATGTCTTGTTCTGTTTGGTCTATTTTATTTATATCGTTAATCTTGACAGTAATACTGTTTAAATAATTAGAACCGAAAAGTCGTACCAAAGATGTGGTATACGGAATCCAAACAGTTTCATCTTGGTCTCTCCCCCAAGGTGCGGCTCCCTTTTCTTCCATAATGCCAATAATCTCGAAAGGAATATTCCCAACGAGAATAAACGCTCCTATAGGGTCATCACCATAAGGAAAGAAAGTTTCTGCAATTGTCGATCCGATAACAGCGACAGTTGCGTAGGCGTTAACATCTTGTTTTGTAAAAAACGTCCCCTTATCGACCACCCAATCACGCGCCAAAGGAAAGCCTTCGCTTACCCCTTCAACTGTTACGGAGTCATCAATGTTGCCGAGACGTAATGTTTTATTTCCAGAACGTGTTGGAACGATGTAAGCAATATTGTCTATGTTATTCTCGATGGCTTTAGCATCATCTGGAACAAGAGTTGCTATGTCACCACTTGGACGTATACCTGCAGCACCAGGACGAATATTGAGTAGATTTGTACCCATTGAGCTAATTTGTTCGAGTACGTTTTGCTTGCTACCTTCACCTATGGCAAGCATCGTGATTACGGCAGCAACGCCTATAATAATGCCGAGTAATGTCAAGGCTGTTCTAAAGATATTTGCTTTAAGGGAACGCAATGCCATTTTGACAGACTCTATTGTTTCCATCGCCAAGTTTATGTCGTCTCTTTCATGTCCGGAGAAAGTTTTATGCTGAGTTGTTGCTGCTTTTTTAGCGCCATTATCAAAAATGATTTTACCATCTTCAAGGCGTATCTGTCTTTTTGCGTATTGGGCAACTTCTTCTTCATGTGTAATAACGATGACGGTGCGCCCTTTTTCATTTAGATCTTTGAGTAGGGCCATTACATCTTCGCTGCTTTTACTATCTAATGCGCCCGTTGGTTCATCCGCCAAAATAATTGGGGGGTCATTCATTAACGCGCGCGCGACGGCTAGCCATTTCCTCAAAAATTGTATTAAGCTGTTCTGTGTCAAGGGTTGGCGCTGTTAAGATTTTGCCAATTTTCTTAAACCCTTGCATGCCTGTGTCTCTTTCTGTGTTTATAATTGGTGTATAGTGATCGAGGATCTTAACAATGTTTTCTCTGCTAGCGCTGTCAAGTCCGCTCGCCGCAATATATAAGCGTTGAGATGGGTCGGGAGAGTGGGGGGGGGCGGGAGGATCTTTGTCCTCCCCATATAAAGCCAATGAGAAAAGTGTTTATAATAAGGGAGGCAACAAAACCGATCTGTAAAGCTATATTAAGTTTTTTATCCATCAATGTCCTCCATTGCTATAAAACCATAAGTGTAGGTCAAATTGGTTGAAAAATAATCATAGTTAGTTTGAGTATTTGTTACTCCATTATAATACAGGCCATACGTTAAACCAAAACACAAGAATGTCGCTGCAAAGGATATGAATACCATGGGGCGCTTGATAAGCATGATGATAGGAGGGGCGCATCGTGCCATCACTTTATCTCTTAAGTTAGCAGATGGTAAAGGCCATGCTTTTTGGTTTAGAAATTCATCTAGATCTTTTTCTGATTGGTAGGTGCTGGAATGTATGATTTCTTCTTGTTCTTTCTCAGATATGGAGATCGGCCACCGTTCTAATGTGCTGCCATACACCTGAAGTAACTTTTGGTATTCTTTTGTATGTTTATTTATGCCCATGAATGACCTCCGTTACATCGGCTTGTTGCTTTTCAAGATGTCTTTTCAAATTTCGCCTACCTCTTACGAGAAGAGATTCTAGAGCGCTTACCGTTAAACCCATAATTTCGGATGCTTCTTGCCCTGTGCATCCATTATAGTAGACGAGTGTTATCGCTTCTTTCTGTCGCTCTGGTAGTAAAAAAAATGCCTGATCTATAGTTTTTTTTACGTACTCTTGTTCCAGTTTTTTTCAAAGTTGGGCGTTTGCTGCAATTGATATTCAGTTAATTTATCTTGGTATAAGCTGTCCATTTTCTTTAAGTTGTTTTTCTTTTTACGAAGAAGATCGATACACAAATTTCGTGTCATGCTTAAAAGCCAAGTTCTTAATTTAGCATCTGCTTGCCAAGTTTTGGCATGGACCCATAATTTTGAGAAAATTTCTTGGGTAGCATCCTCTGCTGAAGCCTTTTCTTTTACGTATATAAAAGCCAGTTTATAAACACTTCTTACTTCACGGTCATAAAGATATCCGAAGGCTTTAATATCACCTTTCGCTACCAAAGATACTAGTGTTTTATCTTCTGTATAATCGCAATGGTTGCTTTCGTTTTTGATGGCGTATTTCCTTGATATTAAAATAAAATAAGAACTGCGTACATTAGACGTTTGTTTGCCGATTATCCTGTCGTTTAAATTATGTATGCAGTTATATGCTTTTGGTGTTTTAGGCACCGTGAAAATTGAAACGGATAATCAGTTGGCTATTTTAATGATTTAGCCTGATTTGCTCAATGCTAGATATCAACCCTAGTATCAGAGAGAGCTTTGTTGACCTGCAATGTCTCATGCGCACGATGGGTAGTGTGCAACAAGTGATTTTTAAGGATGGTGAAGGCAATATGAAATATTCAAATCATCCTCCTATATTTAACTTTTTGAAATGGGTATGGCCAATTTCCTAGCGAACAGGCAAATAGCCATTCTCCGCTGTTCGATTGATGAGCACGAGTTTGAGAAGCGCGCAGTTGACGGGCTTTGTAGGAGGGAGGTTTAAACGGCTTTAACTGATTTTATGTAGCCCTTATTTAATGACCCAATATATTGATCAAAAGCTTTTTGAGAAAGGCTCAATGCTGCTTTATAGCTTTTATATGTAAATGCAAAATTTACTTTTTTAATTAACTTAGGATTTTGGCGAAGCTGTTGGATGATTGCTTTTACTTCTTGACGCTTCTCATGAGCGTCATCAATCAAAGCTTTAACATCTAATAATTGTAATTCTTTGCTTTCTAGATTTTCTTGAAAGAAAACTACGTTTTTATATTCGGCTAAAGTTGTCATTTTGTGCTCCTAAAAAATCACCCTATGTTTTCAATTTACATAAAAATAGTTAATAAGAGGTTAATAAGTATGTTTTTTTTATATATTTATAGTTTTTTTTATTACTTTTGTTTTTCTTATACTATATATGCGTACAAAATGCATTGAAAAATATACTTATTTGGTGTATCATATAATTAATAGGAATAATGCGTATGGAATTAAATAGAAAAGTTATAGCAGCGCGGGCTTTATTAGACTGGTCTCAGAAAGATCTGGAGAAGGAGTCTGGTATTTCGCTTGGCACAATATCTAAGTTTGAGAGCGGCGTGAGCAGTTCTTTGCAACGTGGAACAGAGCGCGCAATTAAAGATTCTTTCATGCGATATGGTATTGAAATTGTTGAGGGCGGGGTTAGAGAAGTCACGACAGTAACCAGAACATATAAAGGTGACCCAATCACTATTTATCTTCAGTTGCTCTCCGAGGTGCACACAGAATTAAGCAAAGAAGAAAATAAAGCCTTGTTAATCATGTATGCAGATGATGCGAAATCGCCTGATCTTGTTGACAAGAAATACCTTTCTCTTCGCAGTGATGGCATACAAATGAGGCAACTTGTTTGTGAAGGCAGTACGTGCATAAAAGGTAGTTTAGAGGAATATAGGTTAATACCTAAAAAATACTTCACCAATGTTGTAACACTTATTTTTGGCGATTTTGTTGCTACTGTAGCGGGTGATGGTAAAAAAATTCTAGTTATCAAAGATCCTCTCATTGCACACAGAGATAAAAACACATTTGAATATCTATGGGAAATCGGTCAAAAACCGACATCATCAACAGCAGAGGTTCGATATGTCTAAGAATATTCTTTATCCGCCGCAAACAGGTAATTATGCTGTTAAAGTCAAAAAGCATGATGGTTGGCAAGATTATAACACAGCGCGTTTTCAAATATCAGTTGGTATGTCTTATCACGAAGAAGACAAGTTCTTGGCTCAAATGATGTGGGCGCAATTTCGCTTTAAGAAAGTTATTATCGCCGTTAATGACACATTACAGCGATTTAATTTTATGGCTTCAATGAACATAACTGAAGAAAAGGCATCTAAAATGTGTGCCTATGCAGGAGAGCAGTGGATAGAGCGTAATCAGGCTGCTTTATCTAAAATTCCGAATATTGAGATCGTGCGCTGGGAAGAGTGGAAAAAAGATGTTAATTACAAGATTGTCTTAAACGCTGTTTCGGACATGTATCTAAGTGATGCAAATTTTGCTGCCGCTGTAAACACAAGCATAGAAAATTACCTTAACAACAAAGATCGCAACCATAATAATTTCGAACTCTGCAAGCACTACATGTTCGAAGAAGTAGCTATTTTTACATTGATGTATAATAAAGAGACGGCGATTGACGTTTATCCAGGTACTTTAATGATGCCAGCTGATTTCTTGAAAGGTAGCTCCAAATACCCAATATTTAATAGCTATAAAAAGCAGGGCTTTTGCCGCATAGACTTTAAACGTCAGTTTGAAGATAGGGCGGATGGTTTAGCTATCGCATCTTAGATGTCTTGTAGTTTAGAAGTATATTTCACAGTGATAATCTGTTTTATGATAAATTTTATTTTTGGCCCAATGCTAGACAATCGTTTTTTATCGAACCTATGTTCTCTTGTTTAAGATAGATAGGAGCAATCTCCGATTGAACAGCAAAAATGCGTTTAGAGAATATGGAGATGAGAACGGGTGAATAGCCATTCTCTGCTGTTCGGTTGATGGGAGCGAGTATGAGAAGCGCGCAGTTGGCGGGCTCTGTGGGCGTAAATTTTTAAAGCTGGGAAAGGTGATGACTAGATGGTGGTGCTGTCAGGCTAATGCGAAAAATTTTCTTAATGCGAGGTGTGTGCAATTTTCACCTGATTATTTTGATATTAGTTTGTGTTTTGTAGGTTTTTAAGATCGACTTCTTTCCGCGCTGCTTTTTACGAGAGAGTTTTTTTTAGGCCATAAAGTGATCATAACAAGCTGATCTTAATAAATCATAAGTTAATCTGACAAGACCTTTGATAGCAGCTTTAATTTTTTATTAAGAATTAATGTGTTAGAATGTACTGTTATTAAGTTTATAAGAGCTTTCGTTAAAGAAGGCCGTGAACTATAAAATTTGGAGATATTAGATATGAATATTTCAGCCCTTTTAGGCGGCGTATTTAGTAATAATTATGGCCAGTCGGTAGTCTTTGAGCTAAATGGAATCCGAGTTGCCGAGTTTCTATTAGACGAGAATGACTTTTCTCCCTTGGCTGGTAATGGCGGCTATTCTCTAAACAAAGCGATTTCTTTTACTGTATCGTATGTTGATCAGCAGGTGAATGATCTGGTGGTGCGATTGGTTGAGAATGTTAATGGCAATGTGCCAGAGACGGATCGCCTTCAGATATCGTCCTTACAAGTGAATGGTAATGATGTGAGTTCATCTGTTGCAGACCAGGATATCACTACATCGGATAGTGTGGAGATATTGTTTGATGGAAGCGGCGCACTTATAACTGAGGCCGAAGGGCCCCAAGCACAGAGTTTCATGGCAGCGGCAGCGGCAGCGCCCGGAGCGCCAGCCTCAATTGATCTGAGCATGAACGAAGCAGATCCGACAGCAGCCTCATTGGGTGGTGCGACAATATCGGGTACGGCGGGTGTTGATAGACGGATCGGCGGGACGAATGGCGATGATGTGATTGAAGGTCTTGGTGGTGTTGATACAATCCGCGGAAATGACGGGAATGATGGTATTGTTGGTGATGGTGGTGATGACCGTCTTTATGGCGGTGATGGCAATGATACGATAGCCGGCGGTACTGGTAATGATTTACTTCAGGGTCAAAATGGCGATGATCGTTTATTTGGCGGTGATGGTGATGACCGTTTATTTGGCGGGAATGATAATGATACGATTTATGGCGGTGCAGGCAGTGACCGTTTGCTAGGTCAAAATGGTGATGATGTATTGCTGGGTAAAGCTGGTGATGATTATTTGAATGGCGGTGATGGTGCTGATCAGATTTCCGGTGGTGCGGATAATGACTTTTTATCGGGTAATGCAGGGAATGACACGCTATGGGGTGATGGCGGTGATGATGTTTTATATGGTAATGCTGGAGATGATATTCTTGTAGGCGGTGATGGCGAAGATCAGATTTTTGGTGATATAGGGGACGATACAATTTACGGCGGTGATGATGCGGATGTATTGGTTGGCCGCCAAGGAAATGACACGGTTTACGGTGATGGTGGTGCGGATATTATTTACGATGAGGAGGGGGATGACTTCCTCAATGGCGGTGATGGCGGCGATGCACTGATTGGTGGTGTTGGTGCGGACCGTTTGGATGGCGATGCCGGTGATGACACGCTCCATGGTAATGGTCTGGGCCATGTTGATATCTATGCCATTACGTCAAGTAACCCTAACATCGTATATAATGCTGCCAGTAACAGCTTTTATCAACTAGTAAGCACTGGAGGTAATATCTCCTGGGATGCTGCGCGCGCTGCAGCGCAAGCTTCGGTGCTTAATGGCGCGCAAGGTCATTTGGCGAATATTACCTCGGCATCTGAGCATAATTTCTTGGTGACAAATGTATATGCGGGCAACAATACATTTATTGGTGGGGCAGACTACTTGAATGAAGGGGAGTGGGTCTGGGAAGATGGCGCCGAGGCCGGACTTAACTTTTCAAGCGGGGGAACAGCTGTTGGCTCATCTTACGTGAATTGGACAGCAGGCCAACCAAACGATTCGGATGGCACTCAAGACTATCTTTACGTATTGAATACAAATGACCAATGGGCGGACGCGCTTGTGCAAGGTGGGGGCGGTTTCGTTAACATCACTGATTATGTTATTGAGTGGGATGCTGGTTTTATGAGCGATGATAACGCGGCCGATACGTTGAATGGAGGGACGGGTAATGACTTCCTATATGGCTATGGCGGGAATGATATTCTAAGCGGTGGTGCAGACAATGATTTTATTTTCGGCCATAGCGGGAATGATATAATTAATGGTGATGGTGGGAATGATACAATTTTTGGTGGCTCTGGGGCAGATACTATAGATGGTGGTGCCGGGGACGACATTATCCATGTTGGTGAGCAGGTAAATATTAACGTTAATGCGGACACGCTTTTGTCTTATGGTGGTGCTCAGGATGCTGGTGGAGCGATTAACTTTATGGATGATGGCGTCGGTGTGGAGCTGGATGGGAACCTTTGGAAGAAGTTCTATGTAGATTACACGGTGACCGCAAACACAGTTGTAGAGTTTGACTTCCGTAGTACAAATGAAGCGGAGATTAGCGGTATTGGTTTCGATAATGATGACAATATTTCAGCGGACTTGACGGTACAAATCTGGGGAACACAGAATTGGGCAAACACGAATTTAGATAATTATAGCGGTGGCGGTGAGTGGCAGCATTACAGCATCAATATCGGTAGTGTTTTCACCGGTTCGTTTTCTCATTTAACTTTAATTAATGATGATGATGGCGGCGGTAATGACGGAGAAGGTTATTTCAGAAATATCGTTATTCATGAAGGTAATAATGAGGCAGATAGTGTTGCTGATGGTGATGGCCAAGATATTTTATACATGGACGATGGTGTTGACTCTATTATATTTGATGCACTCAGCGCGTTTAATGATATTGATGAGGTCCGATATTTTAATCAGACAGAAGATATCTTGGATATTAGTGACCTACTTAGTAACTGGACGCTAGGTCATCCGCAGCGTGGAGATATTGGGAATTATTTAGAGTTTTCTAATAACGGTGACCATACAGTTGTCAGTGTTGACACGAATGGGAACAGTGGCGGAAATAATTATGTCGCAATTGCAGAGCTTTATGGACAAAATGACCTGGATGTCTATGACATGTTTTCTAATGGCCAGATCATCGTTTAATTAAACGCATAATTTTATAGCAACATCTGCGTTTTCATATTTTTCACCCGCTAATATGGCCGAAAAGATAATGTTATAGCTAGTTAATAAGCCACCTATAATGTGAATTGAAAATAAATTATTTTATATTCTGTATTAAAGGCTGAAGTTGCTCTTCATATCTTTTCCAAGCTTTGACAGACGTTTTGTATATAGGTTTGCGTACTTGTCCTTTGCTGGCGGTTAAAATCGGGCGTTTAGATTTATGCGGTGCAAGACACGCATCATTCCATTCTAGGCCTACAAAGTCTAATAATTTACGTACTTGCGGTTCAAAGTTACTCACCGTATCCTCGTAAGAAATATCCAGAATGCGGTTGGGGAACATTTTATGCCAGTATGCCATCAGGTCTTTGTAGGAATTATAAAAATCTGCCATTTCTTCTAAATCATAAGACCAGTACTGACCGCGGGCAAAAAGCTGTTTATAACAGGATAAACACGTATCAATTGGATCGCGCATACAATGAATAATTTTGGCATTAGGCATCGTCGTAATAATTTGTCCTACGCGCATAAAATTACCCGGCATTTTGTCCGATACAAATTTCTCCCCATTCGATAACGCTTGAACGCGCTCTACATATTGTTTACCAAGCAGTTCGCAATTATCAGGGTTAAGCTCGCCATTAATACGCTCTACTTCTGATAAATCCGGAAGTTCTCCGGCACCGTATACATCGGGGTGCGACGCCAGAATCTGCTCGGTCAGCGTTGTCCCTGAACGCGGCATGCCAACAATCAAGATAGGCGTCTCGTCATCGTAGCCTCTGTCCTCAAGGCTACCCACAAACTCTTTAGTGTATTTACGTTTTACATTAGCAAATCCTTTGCGCTGTCTTTCTATGGAGTGCGGCACAACTTCTCTTTTTGCGTCATTCGCTTTTTTCAGTACTTGAAAGGCTTTTACATGGTCGCCAATATCTGTCCATGCTTTATACAAGGCGAAATTTAGGGCAGCTTCTTGCTCTTTGCCCTGGTTTTCAACTGTTTTAGCCAGTTCCAGCATCTTTTTGAAATCCGCATCATCTTTAGTAAACTTTTTTACTTTACTCATTGTAAAGTAGAGAAAAGGCAAGGTGTCATTAAGTTCCATTCCTTGGCGGGCAATATCATAAGCCTCTTCCATTCTTCCTAACGACTGTAAAATTTCTGATTTTGTTGCGATAGCCGGTACATAATCAGGCTTTAACGATAGTGACTTTTCCAATGTCTCCATTGCTTTGTCGAGATGATTATAAACAAAATAAATCGTCGACTTCTTGTGAGCAATTTGCGGCATTTCAGGGTTGAGCTCTTCTGCCTTATCCAGTGCTCCAATTGCTTCGGAAAATTTGTTCGCTTTTTCTAATATATCAGCAAGGCGGATATTCAATGTGGCTGTATCAGGCCCGAGCTCCATTGCTTTTTTCAACACAATTTCGGCTTCTTCATACCTATCTTCGAGGTACATTATTTCCGCTAAGCTGACATATGGCATAGGCGATTCAGGTTCTAACTGTGCTGCCTTTTCAGCCATTCTTCTGGCGTTCGCGAAATCTTTGAGCTCTTTGTAACATGTTGCTAAATGCCCATAAGCTTTTGTGCATTTATCATCAAACGAAATGGCGTATTTACATGCCGCTGCCGCTTCTTCAAATCTGTAGGTGTCCATATAAACCATAGCCAGATTACAATGGGCATCAACATATTTAGGGTCAAAAGTAACGGCTTTTTTGAGCGTTTTTTCGGCCTCTTCATATTGTGCTTGGGCCATTAACGCATTTCCCAAATTGTTATGAGCAATTGCATCTTGTGGCGCTAATTCGATCGCTTTTCGTCCTATTTCTTCAGCCTTTTCTAGCTGCCCCAACTCATGATAGGCATTGCTTAAATTAATATAGCTGTGTGGTAATTCAGGCAGTAGCTCCATCGCCTGTTCAAAAACTGTAACAGCCTCTTCAAACTCTTTATTCATGATAAGTGCTGCACCCAAATTTACCCAGCCTGCAGCGAAATTTTCATTTATAGATATTGATTTACGGCCTGTTTCAATAGCTTTGTTATAGTCTCCCATTAATCGATAGGCATTGCACATGCCGCTATATGCCTCGACAAAAGCATCATTAAGCTTGAGAAGTTTTCTCCATGTTGAAATTGCATCATCATATTGCCCTAAAGACGCCATAGAGGCTGCCAACATATTAAGCGCGGACGTGCTTTCTTCGTTAATCCCGAGAACTTTTTCAAAATATTCTTTAGCCTTTAAAAATTCCTGTTTGTAGAAATTAACAAGGCCAATGCCGTAATAGCATTCCGGTTCATGTGGGAATGCTTTGAGGATGTCGTTATAGGTTTGCTCCGCAACAAAAAAATTACCCATCTGCATTTGCGTTTTGGCAATATTAAGGGCTTGTTCTAACGTTACTTGGTTACTTTGCTCTATTTCGCTCATCTTTTTCTTACACTTATAATTATGTTTTTTTCTCATTTATTTGCCTTTGATGATATATATTTATACAAAAATAAAAAGGCTGATATTTATTCATTTTTAAGTAATCGACTATTATGAAAAAAACTAACATTAAATTTTTGTAATGTTGCGCTCAAGTCTGCAGCATGTAGAAATAAAAAAATAAAAAATTAATTTTTTTTTAATGGAGGATGTATTATAATAACTATGTTAAAGGAGTTAACATTACGGAAGGAAAATAAATAATGACACATGAAAAAACCCTTAATAAGGGAAACGTTGCTTTAGCAGCGGCTCTCGTTACTCTTACATTTAACCCAGTTTTTGAGGCTCAGGCGTTTACAGGAACTGCTTCTGCAACAGCTGTTGTTGCGACAGCTGTGACTGTTAACGGTACAGTGCCTCTGCACTTTGGCTCTATTACCATTGCAAGTGCGGGTACAATCGCTGTTGATCCTGCGGGTACGCGTGGTGCTGGAACGGGCGGTGTTACTGGTATTAACGCTGGTGGTGCTGAAGTTGCTGGTAGTGTACTCGTTAATGGTGCATCCGGTGTTCCAATTGACCTTACGGTTAGTGGTACAGGTGCTACATTATCCAATGGTACGGCAACGATGACACTTAGCGCTGTTGATGTTGTTGCGGCGGCGAACGGTAATTCAACTACAGTTACATTAACTGCTGCGGGTTCATCTGCTGTTCCGTTTGGTGCAACATTGAACGCTGCTGGTGGTGAAGGTGCTGGTACATATACGGGTACATTCCCTGTTGTTGCTAATTACCAGTAAGAACTTTACTAAATAAAATTTTATGCTACCTTTTATATCAAGAGGTTATGCATGAAACATAAAAAATTTAAAAACCCGATTGTAAGCGTTTTAATCGTTGCTTTGATCGGGTTTTTTACATCTATAAGTTACATCCCTCATGCGGCGGCGCTAAAGCTTACGGCAAAACGTATTTTCTTTGAGGGGCGCACACGGTCTGAAAACCTACTCATTATTAATGAAACGAATGAGGAGCAAACATATCGTATTAGTTGGGAAGAGCGAAAAATGGGCCCTACTGGTGGACTTAAGCCTCTCAGCCAGAATGAAATTGATGCTATGGGCATTAAAGCCAGTGATATGGTCAAGTATTCGCCGCGCCGTGTAACACTCGCCCCGCAGCAATCTCAGCATATTCGCCTTGCCTTGCGCAGGCCAGGCGATTTACCGGATGGTGAGTATAGAAGTCACTTAAGAATTTCGACAGAACCAAAGCCACGTAAAAATAAAGGGACACCGACAGGTAGGCTTGGCGCCACAATTGATGTTGACCCCGCAATCACTATTCCAGTCTATGTACGAAAAGGTAATTTAGAAGGAAGCCTTAACATAAGCGATCTAAACGCTTCTATGATCAGCGCCGATACGCTCAACATAAAGTTCAGAATGAATCGAGAAGGGAATAAATCCATCTATGCGCGAACAGACATGATATGCAATATGCTGTCGCCGAACGCTTATATATTAAGGTCTTTGAAGTGGATTCCTATATACACCGACACGGCTTACCGCCAAAGAGCTTTCAATGTTAAAATACCTGAGGGGCAACCTCTGTGTAGATCCGTGTCTATCCGTATGCATGACGCGGATAGTGAGCGCACAATTCTGCTGGCCGAAGGCACGGCAGATGTGTATACTCAATAGATAAAACTTGGCTTTGCGCTAATTTTGTCTATGTGGAAAGATGTTATCTAGTCGAATTAAATCAACAATGTTGGCAAGTTTATTGTGCAGTATTCTGTGTACACCTTCCTTTGATGTTAAGGCAAGTACCAATCAAGCATATGACCCTGATAATGAACTCGTTCTGGTAACGCGGGTAGATAAACGTAATGTCCCCGGCACTATCATCGGGTATCAGGGCCGTGATGGCAGCGTATACATGCCTTTGCTTGGGCTGAGCGATTTATTTTCAATCTACATTAATTTCGACGCACAAAAAAATATAGCCAAAGGCTTTTTAGGTGATAAATATAACGGCTTCGAAATTGATTTTAATGCCAAAAGTTTTAAAACTAGAGACGGAAACGGTAGTTTTACCGAGAACGACTTTATCATTGGATATAGCGGCGATGCCATTCTTGACATTTATGTATCAGAAAAGATTATTGAGCAAATTTGGCCCGTAGATGCACAAATTAAATTATCATCATTGATGGTTGCTTTTGAAACATTGGACTCTAAACTCCCCTTTCAGCTCAACGCTCAAAGAAAAAAACTGCAGCAAACAAGAATTGCGAAGGAAAAGGCTAAGGAAGAGCCTATTTATCCATACGTAGCCCAACCCTATCAAGCGTTTTCTAAACCATCCATCGACTTTACTACACGTCTGGGGCATAATGCGTATCAAGATAGTCCTATTGGCGATGTCAGTCTAAGCGGTGTGAATGATTTACTTTGGGCGAGTGCTGACTACTCCATTCGAACAGGCTATCAAAACGATACATTGGATGGCCCTGATAATTTCCGATTCCGCCTAACTAGGGAGAATATATATGACGGTGCTCTTCCTTTGGGCCTGGAAAAAGTTGAGCTCGGTGATGTGACGCAAACGAATAGGGACCTTATAGGTCGCCGTAACACGGGTGTTGGCTTTACTGCGACGAACATTAATCAATTTGAAAACTACAATGTGGACCCTATTGATATTGAAGAACGTGGTGTGCCGGGATATGAAACGGAATTGTACCTGAATGGGCAGCTTATAGAGGTGGGGAGTGTCGATAATGATGGATTGTATAGATATGATAATCTCACCTTGGATTTCGGTAATAACGCTATAAAAATTGTGTTTTATGGACCGCAAGGTCAGATAAAAGAAGTGGACAAACTCTATAGGATCAATGGAGACTTAGTTCCCCAAGGTGAAACACGTTTTTCTTTTTCTGCGTTATTTGCAGAACAAGAGCTTTTTGAAATTGATGAGGAGCAAGAAACACAAGCCTCTGGCTTGACGACAAATTTAACAGGGTATTATGGGATACTCCCAGGCTTAACGGGCTTTGCTAGTTATAACAAAGTCCCGCTTCGAGTTGGCTCTAGGGAGCAAAGGTCTCATGATTACCTCACTACTGGTTTTGACTGGAATGGATTTAACGCCTTATCGAGATTTGAAGTATATAAACAGCTTGATGGCGGCGAAGCAGCCCAAATCCGCACATTGAAGAAAATTAATGGTTTTAACCTAAATTTAAAGTGGGCGGTTTTTGATAATTTCGAAAGTCAGGATGCTGGAGTGGGGGCTAATCAACTCGCAATGGAAACAGAAGCGAGGTTGCGTAGGAACTTTAGAACTGAAATAGGCAATTTGGTTTTGGGTGGATTTGTACGTAGGCGTAACTTCGAAGATGATCGTAACCTTACAACACTAAGTTTTAACACATCATTAAACAGCGGGCAAAATCGCTTTACCAACAATTTGTTTTCTACCTATGCTGACTTTGATGAAAGAACAACAACGGGCGACTTTAACTATCAACGAAGATTTAATCAGCATTTTAGAATACGCAGTGGTACGACCTATAGAATCGAGCCAGAATTTGATTTTAGAAATATTTTTCTGGAGGGGCGTTATAACTACCGAAACCGGTATTCGATTATTGGTGATGTTGAAAAACAATTGGATTCGCAGGATATAAAACTGGGGCTTTCTTTGTCTAAGGACTTCGATAATTTTATTGGTGGTTTTGATACTGAGTGGTCTAAGAACAATGGGACAAGTTTTCTTTTTAGGCTCAGTTCTTCATTTGGCCCTTATGGTCTTGATGGCGAGTATACCTCACAAAGTGACCCCTTGCGCTCGGCAGGGCCTGTTACAGCTCTGATTTATCAAGATGATAACTATAATGGCTTTTATGATAATTCAGAATACGGTATTGAGGATGCGCGTATATATCTAGACCGTGCTATCGTGAGAGATGAATCTAATACAGACGGTATGCTTAATGTTATTAGAAGTTCTAATGGTAGAGACGTTAATGTGAGTGTTTATGAGGCGTCTTTAAAGGATCCATATAAAAAACCGCTATCAAGAGGGTTTGAAGTGAGGCCAAGGCCGGGGGTGGCTCAAAGGCTTTCTTTTCCGGTTGTTAACACAGGAGCGCTTGATGGCGCGCTAGTTGATCCTAGTACAGGGCAGCCTATGAGTGGTGTGAGTCTGGCTCTAGTAGAAGCTAGCTCTGGTAATAGCATAAGCGAAACGGTGACGGCAAATGATGGTTACTTCACTTTCGAGTATATATACCCTGGTGACTATTTGCTTGTTTCAGAGTCAATAAAAGGTATTGGTTATTTTGAGAAAAAAGTGAGTATAGAAAAAGAAGATCCTTTCAATTTTGGTGTGGCGGTTACACAGGATGACCTAAAAAGAGACGATTTCTATAGCCTTTTAAAAGAGGCAAGCGAGTTGATACAGCGGGTGCAGTATCCTAATAGTTAATAATAATTGTAAATGGCTGCTGTATATTCTTTTTATATATGTCCCTGTGTATAACTTTGTGATTTATTATTGAATAAGTTGCTTCGTCCCTTTTCAAGATGGGGAGAGTCTTCTAATCTTTAAGTGCGGAAGTGTACTTAATATATGTCAGGTTTTTTATCTAAACGCATTTATACATTGGTTCTAGTTGTGATTGTATCGCAGCTATGCGTTGCCTGTGGCTATATGTCTCCTTTCGGAAATGATGAAGAAAGAGGTGCGCGAAATCGAGCCTTTGAACAGAGGGTGGCGCTTCCTCCGCCGCAAAACGATGTTCCGATCTCATCTCAATCAGCGCCTAATGTGGATCCTGTTGGGGTACCTGAAAAGTCTGCTGGCCTTAATCTTAGAGGCTTGGAAGGTACGCTTGGGCTAAATAGTGATCAGTTGTTCGACTTTCGGGTTAGAGACGTTGAAACGCGGTTTTTGCGTTTGGAGAGAGAGGTTCAGCGCCTCCATGATGAGATTAAAGATATGATACCTGTCCTAAGTAGGCAGATGAATTTGCAAGATGAGATTGCAGAGATCGTTACTGTGTTAAAAGCACAAGTTAAAGATGGATTAAAGCCAAGTCCAAATGCCCATTCAGAAGTTCAATCAAGGCGCCAAATACAGCCGCAGAAAAAAGTAGCTGTCCCGCTATCAGATGAACCTACGCTTTTTAATATTCGTGTGGCAGATTACCCTGATAAAATCAGAGTGGTGCTTGAGTCTAATGTTGATCTTGATTTTCAAATTGATTTTGATTCTGAAAACCAAATCCTTATTTTTTCCAGTAGTAAAGGCACTTTTGTGAAGGATTTGCACAACCTTCAGCTTGGTAAAAAATCTCTCTATGCTAGGTATTTAAGCTTTACGTCGCCGGTTGAGAATGGATTTGAGGCTATTGTTTCATTTAACAAGATCGATAAATTAGAGAAATATTTTGTTATCCCTCCGAATAAGGATAGTGCGTTTTACCGGACTGTTGTTGACCTTGGTATAGTCTGTGATTGCTAATTTAGTGTGTATGTTGGCGCAAGCAATGTTCTCAATGCAAGATATGCCTTATTTTAAGCTACAAGAATGGTGCTATTCTCACTTTTTTTAATTTGAAAGAAAATTGAGGATTTAAGGCGCTTTTGTATGCGCTAAGTCCTTGTCTCCTATGAAGCGGGAGTTTTGATGCCGGATGCCAGCTTGATGTTTTGGCGGCGGAGTTCCGAAGGCAAGGCCGAGGCGAAGGCGATCGAACGGCAAGGATGCGTTTAGAGAATTTGGACCTGAGAACAGGTAAATAGCCATTCTCTGCTGTTCGATTGAGAGGTGCGAGTTTAAGAAGCGCGCTGTTGGCGGGCTTTGTGGGCGTAAATTCTTATATTTGGAAAAAGTGATGACTAGATGGTGGTGCTGTCAGACTAATGCGAACAATTCTCCAAAATCATACTACGTCAAATTTTAAGCGACAAGAATTTCGTTCCACGCATTGAGCGAGGATTGTCTTAAATTCTTAAATGTTGATCTGGTCTCAATGTGTCTTTGGTGATTAAAATGATTTTGAAATTGTGATTGTATTGCGGTGAACTTTTGAAGCGAT
>PALX01000037.1 GCA_002710775.1 Micavibrio sp.
GGAACAAGAAGCACGCTTCACACGGCAATTTTCATCACGGCTTTTGGCGGGTGGAACGCTTTGGGAAATTACATCAGAGCTGGAAATCCGCGAACGCCCTGTCTTGGATGAAGGCGCTTTGAACCTTGTGCTTACAGAAGATATCAATGGCTTGCTGTTGGCAAGTAATCAGTTTCATATTCTGGTGCATCAAACACTTCCCCATTTACTGAACTAAACCTTTTTAAGGATAAACCTTATGACCCTACAAACTGATTTGCAGGATGCGATTGCACGCATCCAAACGGATAGCAATGTCTTGCACGATATTATCCATGGTGATGATGCGGCCACGATCACAACCGAAAATGGCTCCGTTAAATCCGTGGCAAAATCCGTCAAAGATATTACGGATCAAATTGCTCAGGCCGGTATTGATTTGATCGATGCCGTTGATCAGGCGGAGGCAGCCCAAAGCGGTGCAGAGCTGGCACGAGACGAAGCGGTTGCTATTTCCGGGCAGGTTAAAATATCGGCTGATGACACAACAACAGGAACGCTTGATAGCAAAATTATTGCAGGCAACAATATCGTTCTTTCCGTTCAAAATGATGGTGGTGATGAAGCGCTGGTCATTACCGCAACCGTCCCAACCATTCCCGATGCAACTACTGAAGCCAAAGGGATCGTCGAAAAAGCAACTCAGGCAGAAATGACGGCTGGTACGCCTGATAAATTTCCCGATGCGGAAGTTATCAAAAACCATCTGGATAGTTTGGGTTCAGGCTTTATCGGAACAGAAGTTTTTACATCATCAGGCNCCTGGACANAGCCTGCCGNATGNAANTTTGTGCGTGTTNNTCTNGTNGGNGGNGGNGGTGGAGGNAACCAAGGNAGTATNGCCGGTGGNNCNGGAGGAACATCTTCNTTNGGATCNTATNTNAGTGCAACAGGNGGNNCNNGNGCTNNNAATGGNNCNNCNGGNTCNNNNGGTCAAGGNGTTGGCGGAACATTAAAACTCATTGGAAGACTTAACTTAGTTGGCAATTACGGACAGGGCAAAGGTGAAGCCGCTTACTATATAGGTGGTGATGGTGGATTATGTATTGGGGTCGTAGCCAATCCAGATCCATCAGTCACGGTTACAGTCGGCGCAGGTGGTTATGGTTACTATGCTCAGCAACGGGGTATAGCAGGAATAGTGATAGTGGAGATGTACGGTTAACATGAAGAAAGCTCTTATAAATAATGAAATTGTAATTCAGGTTGAGGCCAAAGCGTTTCCGGTTGCTCCGCCGTTAACATGGATGGATTGTCCAGATGACTGCAAACCGGATTGGAAAATCCATGAAGGCGATCTTGTTGAATACACGCCGGATGAACTGGTCGCTTTGGAAGCAGAAAAAGCTGAGTTGGTGACTCGATCCATTACGCTATGCCGTGATGAAAAACTCTTCGGAGGAATATCGGTCAACGGCATTGATATTCAAACGGATGATTTGTCACAGCAACGGTTAATGGCGGCACGGATTATTGCCAAGGAAGATCCTGACTATATCGTCAACTGGAAATCAGAAAACGGATTTGTGACGCTTACATCAACCATGATTGTCTTTCTGGCTGATGCCGTGCGGGCGCATGTTCAACGGTGCTTTGATGTTGAGAAAATCATTACTGAGCGTCATGCAACAACACCGTATTTGACGGTGCACGGTATGAAACATGCCTTCGAAACCTATTTTCAAAATCTATCCGAGTAATAACCAAGATGCCAAATGATACTCTTTCCCTTGCCTTGCGCGAGGCTTATGCTTCCGCGCCCAGTGACGTTGTGATCCTGCATACGCTGGAATTGCGCCATCCGTCTTTTGTGGATGATGATTCCCAACCCATCGCCATTCGGGTCGTGCGTGATAATCAAAACCTCACCGCCCGCATGGAGGCGACAGCGCCATTAAACGCTTTTGAAATGGTTGAGTTTATCGCCATGGGGTTTGATCTGGAATTACCGCCTGTTGATACTGCGCCTGTGCCTGAAATATCCATCACGCTGGATAATGTCAGCCGTGAGATTGTGACTCATTTGGATCGGGCAGCAGAAAGCCAAGATAAGATCGAAATCACCTATCGCCCGTATTTGTCAGACGATTTGGAAGGGCCGCAAATGGACCCTCCATTTACACTGGTGTTAACGGAAGTCAGCGCCGATGCTTCTCGTGTGACTGGCAAAGCCCGCATGCTTGATGTCGGGAATAAAGCCTTCCCATCAGAAACATATAACGCTTTACGTTTTGCGGGGCTGACACGATGACACATTGGGCAACAGACTATATCGGCAAGCCATGGGTTGTCGCATCAGACGGCCCTGAGGCTTATGATTGCTGGGGCTTAGTCGTGGCGATCCATAAACGGCTATATGGGCGGGATTTAACCATTATTCCCGTGCAGGAAAACAATCTGCGTCAGCTGATTAAAACCATTGATGCACACCCTGAGAGGGCAAATTGGGATGTGGTGCATAAACCGATGGAAGGTGACATTGCCCTGATGCGTCAATCTCGCCATCCGATCCATGTCGGGATCTGGCTCGATATTGACGGTGGCGGCATGCTCCACTGTATGCAAGGCGCTGGGGTGGTTTTTCAAAACCTGCATAGCTTGGCTCTCACGGGCTGGAAAGTTGAAAATTATTATCGCTACATTGGGGAATAACCATGGCGCAAATTGCCATTCATCATAATCCGTTTCATCTGCATCAAAATGTTGATCTGTTTGAACCCCGTATCGGTCAGACCGTGCGTGGTTGGCTGGATGAGCGAGGCATTGTTGAATTCTCAAAGCCAACTTTATGCCTTGTGGATGGTGAGCCTGTTTTGCGGAAAGACTGGGCGCTGGCGGTGATTACAAAAGATACGGTGGTGAGCTTTATCGCTTTGCCCCAAGGCGGTGGTGGTGGCGGTAAAATTCTACGTACCGTTTTAACCATTGCTGTGATGGTGGCCGCGCCTTATGCAGGAGCAGCGTTGGCAGGAACGCTGGGTGTCACCAGTGCGATTGGGACATCACTATTAACGGCTGGGATTGCTTTGGCAGGATCGGCGCTGGTCAATGCACTTATTCCGCCGCCTATGCCAAGCTCGGCAATCAGTAATTACAATGCGACCAGTCCCAGCCCGACATATTCCCTGCAGGCACAGGGCAATCAAGCCCGCCTTGGTGAGCCGATCCCTGTGGTCTACGGTCGCCATGTTGTCTATCCCGATTTCGGGGCAACGCCTTATGCGGAGTTTGTGAATAACGACCAATTTTTATTCCAGCTCCATGTCATCGGTCAGGGTGAATACGATTTAGAGGCCATCCGTATTGAAGATACGCCGATCAGTTCGTTTGCAGAGATTGAGTATGAAATCATCAGCCCGGGTGGGAATGTAACACTCTTTGATACGGATGTCGTGACTGCGCCCGAAATCGCAGGGCAGGAATTATTAAGCACGGGTGACGGCGGGGATTGGATCGGGCCGTTTGTTGCCAATCCATCTGAAACCCAAACGACTTTATTGGCGCTGGATATGATCCTGCCAAAAGGTCTTTATTACGCCAATGACAGTGGCGGTTTGAACAGTCGCACCGCCTCATGGGATGTGGAAGCCCGTTTGATAGATGATGACGGCGTGGCGCTGGGGAGTTGGTTTAATCTGGGATCAGAGAGCATTACAGATAATACCAACACCGCTATTCGAAAGACTTACAAATACACCGTGCCTGCCGGACGTTATGAAGTGCGGGCCATCCGCACCAATGCCAAGGATATGTCCGCCCGTGCAGGCAGTGATCTCAACTGGAATGCACTTAAAGCCCATCTGGCCCACGATGATGATTTTGGCAATGTCACGCTTCTGGCCATGAAAATGCGGGCAACGGATAATTTGTCGCAACGCTCATCCCGTATGGTCAATTGCATCGTCACCCGTAAATTGCCGATCTGGGATAGTGTGACTGGCTGGTCTGAACCGCAAGCTACACGCTCGATTGCATGGGCATGCGCTGATATTCTCAAAAGCAACTATGGGGCAAAGCTGGAGGATAGCCGTATTGATCTGCAGGCGCTGGTCGCCTTGGATGCAATTTGGACGGCTCGCGGTGATACATTTAACGGCGTGTTCGACCGTAAACTCACCGTGTGGGATGCGTTATCCCAAGTGGCACGCTGTGGCCGTGCTGTTGCCTTTCTCCAAGGCGGACTGGTGCGGTTTGTGCGGGATGAACCGAAAACTCTTCCTGTGGCATTGTTCTCGCCTCGTAATATCGTTAAGGGCAGTTTCAAAATCGACTATGTAATGCCGGGGGAAGATACGGCGGATAGTGTCACGGTTGAATTCTTCAACGAAAAAACATGGAAGCCCGATGAGGTAACAGTCAGCCTACCCGACAGCAGTGTCGAGCAACCTGCAACCGTATCGCTCTTTGGCAGTACAGACAAAACCCATGCCATTCGTGAAGGTCTCTATATGGCTGCCGCCAATCGCTATCGCAGGCGGATGGTGAGTTTCAAAACGGAGCTGGAGGGATTAATCCCGACCTATGGTGATTTGATTGCCATCTCTCATGATATGCCACGCTGGGGCGAAGCGGGAGATATGGTCGCTTATGATTATCCGTATTTGGATTTATCGGAAAGCGTGAGTTTTAGCGAAGGTAATAGTCATTACATTGTGCTGCGTAAGAAAGACGGATCAGTCAGCGGGCCGTGGTTGGTCACAGCAGGTACAAATCAACGGCAAGTCATGCTGGGGGAAGAATTAGACTTCACGCCCTACACAGGGAGTAAACAAGAGCGCACGCACTTTTCCTTTGGCATAGGAGAGGATTGGGCTGTGCTGGCGCGTGTCACAGCCATCAAGCCACGTGGCGATCTTATTGAGATTGCCTCTGTCGTTGAAAATCCGCTGGTGCATACCGCCGATATCTAAAAAACAAAACTAACTAAGGAGAAAAAGCATGACCCCTGCAGAATGGGGCTTGGCTGTGGGCATTATCGCTCACAGTTTGGCCATACTTGTTGCGCTCGTAAAGCTGACATCATGGATCAGCACACGTATCGCTGTTTTAAACGCCCGACTGAGTAACGTTGAAAACCAAGTCAATAATGACATCACCGGACGCAAAGTCGTTGGCGAAATGCGCGAAGATCTCGCCGCTATAAAGGTGCAGATCATTGATATTCGCGACGACCTCAAATTTTTACGTACCCCTAAATAACCAATTTCAACAACTCAAAAAGGAGAAAATACTATGCTTACATTACTTGGAAGCCTTATCGGCTTTATTTCATCTGCGTTCCCAGACTTTCTGAATATCTGGCAGGATCGTAGTGACAAAAAACATGAGCTTGCCATTCTTGATCGGCAGATGGAGGCACAAAAACAAGGGCATAATCAGCGCTTGGAAGAAATCCATGTGCAGGCTGATATTTCAGAAAGCCAAGCTCTTTATAAACACGCAAGCCAGCCTAGTGGTGTGCGCTGGGTTGAAGCCTTAAGAGCATCTGTCCGCCCGATTTTGACATACGCATTCTTCGCTTTATTTGCGACCGTCAAAATATCAGCATTGCTCAATCTACTCGATAGTGGCGCACCCATCACGGACAGTTTGATCGCCATTTGGGATATTGAAACTCAGGCTCTTTTTGCTGCAGTTATGTCGTTTTGGTTTGGTCAGAGAGCGCTTTCAAAATTCCGTTCAAATAGCTGAATAATAACATCTTATTCAGTTGATTAAGTTCCGAAACGAAGCGTTACTGATGACACAAAAGAAAGGATGAACAATGTCAAAAATTTATTACAAAGCCATGATTGAGGATATGACGAGCGATCAATGTTCAGATCGTGAAATTGAATGCTTGCTGGATCATTATCAAGCAGTCGTAAAGCAAGTCGGATTGGCCAGAACAGCATTTTATGATCTGGCCGACTTCCCCTTAGCACTAAAATATAAGGTCGATAAATTTAAACTGAAAATTGATCGCAAAATGGTTTTAGACCAAGAGCAGTTTTGGGGCGTATTTACGAGCGGCGATAAAAAACTAACGGTCATTGCAACGCTGGAGAAACATTAACATTTAACGGAGGTTAATATGCGTCATATTACACAAGAAGGTATAGACTTAATCAAACGGTTCGAGGGCTTCTCTCCAACCGTTTATTTTTGCCCTGCAGGATACCCCACAATCGGCTACGGCCACGTTGTCAAAAAGGGCGAGGATTTCTCTGGCGGGATCACTCAAGGCGAGGCTGAGGAATTACTGCGTCTAGATGCTCAAATTGCAGAACGTGCCGTCCTGCGTTTGATTACAGTGCCATTAACGGATGGGCAGTTTGATGCGCTTGTATCATTCACCTACAATTTAGGGTCAGGCGCGTTACAGCGCTCAACTCTGCGCCGCGTTATTAACCGTCAGAACCACCATAATGTTCCAGCTCAGCTTATGCGCTGGGTCTGGGCTGGTGGCCGTAAGTTGAGAGGGTTGGTAAGACGTAGAGAAGCTGAATCTGGTTTGTATGTTTAGTTTTTTGCTTTGAACTTCTTTTTTATGCTCGGCCTTGCGCTTCACATCGACCAGCAATTGGTCACCATCATCAATATGAGCTTCAGAGATCGGCCCGCCTTGCGCCATAATGACTTCAAGATCATCTATATTTTCAAAAAGTTGGTTTTGTATATCTGTTAGAATATTGCTCATGGTTAGCCTCATATTTTTGTTAAATTTAAACGCAGCGCATTGCCGACTACGCTGACGGAACTCAGCGACATGGCGGCAGCGGCGAAAATGGGTGAGAGTAAAATCCCGAAGACCGGATACAAAACACCTGCGGCAATCGGCACGCCCGCAGCGTTATAGATAAACGCGAAAAACAGGTTCTGCCGGATATTGCGCATGGTGGCGCGGGAGAGATTGATCGCCTCGGCAATACCGTTTAAATCACCGCGCAGCAGCGTTACGCCCGCGCTTTCCATGGCAACATCGGTTCCGGTTCCCATGGCAATACCGACATGCGCAGCCGCCAGTGCGGGCGCATCATTCACACCGTCTCCGGCCATGGCCACGACTGCGCCTTTATCACGCAGCTCTCCGACAATGCGGCTTTTATCCTCCGGCATTACATCGGCATGCACTTCATCAATGCCGAGCTTTTCTGCCACCGCGCGGGCGGTCGTTTCGTTATCTCCGGTCAGCATCACGATCTTTAAACCCGCTTTATGAAGGTTTTGAATAGCCTCCGGCGTGGTATCTTTGATCGGGTCGGAGACGGCAATAACGCCCGCCGCCTTGCCGTTCACGGCCACAAACATGGCTGTCGCGCCTTGCGCCCGTAAATTATCCGCTCCTTCCGTAAGGGGCGTTATATCCGCGCCTATGGCTTCCATCATTTTACTGTTACCAAGCGCGACCTTGGCACCGCTGACCTGACCTTTCACGCCTTTGCCTGTTATGGCCTCAAAATCCAGCGCTTTGGGCAATTCCAGATCCTGATCATGGGCGGCGCGGACAATCGCCTCGGCCAGCGGGTGTTCACTGCCTTGTTCCAACGCCGCAGAAATGGTGAGCAACTCGCTCTCCTCAAAGCCGTCTGCAGTGATAATATCGGTCAGGGCCGGTCGGCCTTGTGTGAGCGTTCCTGTTTTATCGACAATCAGCGTGTCCACCTTTTCCATGGTTTCCAGCGCTTCGGCGTCTTTGATCAAAACACCAGCCTTTGCGCCGCGACCGACGCCCACCATAATCGACATGGGCGTGGCCAGTCCCAAAGCGCACGGACAGGCGATAATCAAAACGCTGACGGCGGCAATCAAGGCGTAGCTAAAGGCCGGAGCTGGGCCAACCAGCGACCAGACAATAAAGGCGATGATGGCGATCACAATGACAATCGGCACAAACCAGCCCGCGACAAGGTCGGCCATGCGCTGAATAGGAGCGCGGCTCCGCTGCGCGTCCGCCACCATTTTAACGATCTGCGCCAGCATCGTATCGCGCCCGACTTTTTCAGCGCGGATAATGATCGAGCCGTTGGCGTTGACCGTGGCTCCTATAACCTTGGATCCGGCCTGTTTTTCGACAGGCATCGGTTCGCCTGTGACCATGGATTCATCAATATGGCTGCTGCCTTCACTCACAACGCCGTCCACTGGCACTTTTTCGCCTGGACGGATCCGCAAATGGTCACCGACCTGAATATCTTCGATGGCAATTTCCTGCGCATCGCCGTTGTCATCAATCCGGTGTGCGGTTTTGGGGGCCAGCCCCAGCAAGGCTTTAATCGCACCGCCTGTGCGTTCCCGCGCTTTAAGCTCCAGTATTTGCCCCAGCAAGACCAAAGTCACGATCACCGCCGCCGCTTCAAAATATACTGGCACTGCGCCGCTTTCGCCCCTGAAGGAATCGGGGAAGATATCCGGCGTGACAGTTGCCGCAACGCTGTAAATCCACGCTACGCCCGTTCCCATAGCGATCAGTGTGAACATATTGAGGTTGCGGCTTTTGACCGATGCCCAGCCGCGTTCAAAGAACGGCCAGCCCGCCCATAAAACAACAGGCGTGGCGAGGACAAGCTGGATCCAGTTGGAAGTCGTGCCGTCCATAAACTCATGAAAGCCCAGCAAATGCGATCCCATCTCCAGAATAAACACCGGAATGGTCAGGATCAGACAGACCCAGAACCGCCGTCTGAAATCTGTCAGCTCTGGGTTTTCGCCTTCATCGCCCGTCATCGTTTCCGGCTCCAGCGCCATGCCGCATATGGGGCAAGTCCCAGGGCCTTTTTGAACGACCTCTGGGTGCATCGGGCAGATATAGGTGATCTCGTTCGGATCCACGCCCTCCGGTAGCGGAGCTGGCTCTTTATGCTCGTGGCTGTGGCAACAATCGCTCATGGTTTATTCCTTTTCTTCTTTGTAATGTTTGAGGAAGATATGCTCTCCGGCGAAGACAAAAATCAGACCGATAATCGACGCCCAGATCACCAGCATATCGCTCTGGGCTTTGACCCACAGAAACGCGCCCAGCACAACCACATCCAGCACGATGGCTGTGATAAGAATGGCGGCGTTGGCGTTGATCTCTTTGCGCAAATACCGGAACACGCCCCAATGGATGGCGATATCCATGATGATGTAGAAAATCGCGCCAAGCGAGGCGATGCGGCTAAGATCAAAGAAAACAGTCAGCAAAATGGCGATGACAATCGTATAGACCAGCGTGTGTTTTTGAATATCCCCTGGCATGCCGAAATGAGAATGTGGCACCAGCTTCATATCGGTGAGCATAGCCAGCATCCGCGAGACGGCAAAAACACTGGCAATCACGCCGGAAACCGTCGCCACAATCGCAAAGCCGACCGTGATCCACAGACCGCTTTGCCCGAAGGCCGGACGTGCCGCTTCCGCCAGCGCGTAATCCTTGGCTCTCACAATCTCATCAATCGTCAAATTGCCGCCAACCGCGAGGGCAACCAGCATATAAACAGCCACACAAATCGCCAGAGAAATGATGATCGCGCGGCCTACATTTTTATGCGGCTCTTTAATTTCACCGCCGCTATTGGTGATGGTGGTGAAGCCTTTATAGGCCAGTATCCCCAGCGCCACCGCGCCTAAAAATCCGGTGGCCGTGGTGTTCTCTGGTGCAACGGAAATGCTCTCAAAATCAAAGCCGGATGCCCAGAGACCGCCAACGGCTAGCAGCGCCAGACCGCCGATCTTGATAAAGGCCATAAAGAAGGAAAATGTCTGAATGAATTTATTGCCCAGAATATTCACGACAAAGGTAAACAGGAGCAGACCAACGCCAAGCGCCGGAACAAGCCAGCTATCCTTGCCGACATCAAAGAGCTGGAGCGTATAGGTGCCGAACGTGCGGGCCACCAGGCTCTCATTGATGACCATGGAAAAATACATCAACAGCGCACAGGCAGCGGTCATCGTGCCTTTTCCATAGGCTTTTTCTAAAAACATGGCGATGCCGCCTGCGCTTGGATAGGCATTGGACATTTTGACGTAGGAATACGCGCTAAATCCGGCGATCACCGCAGCAACGAGAAAGGCCAACGGGAACCATTCCCGCGCCAGTTCCGCCACCTGTCCGGTTAGGGCAAATATCCCAGCGCCGATCATAACGCCCGTTCCCATGGCGACGGCTCCGGTGAGCGTTAGAGAGTTTTTTTCGTATTGGGCCGATTTGCCGTGTTGTGAGTGATCCATCTAATTTTTGCTGCCGCAGCAACCTCCTTGTTTTTCAGTTTTGTCTGTGTCCGGCTTTTTGGCTTCGCTGTCACAGCAGCCGTCTTTTTCTTTCTCCGGCTGGCTGTGATCGTGGTGTTTGTCGCCGCCGCAACAGCCGCTTTTATGATCGCTCTTGTGGTTCATCATCTTTCTCCTTTTCGTTATTGGTGCGTTTATGATGATGTCCATGCATGAAAATATGCACGAGCGGGCAAGCCAGCAGGATCAGCCATATCCAGTAATTGCCGATATGCGCCGCATGGTCTTGGATCAGAACAAAGAGCGCGATCAGGAAAATAGCCGTGCAAGCCATGCCAAATGGCGTTTTCCACCATGATTTTTTGTTTTTATGCTCCACATCATTTCCCTTCATGTTTGTGGTTTGAGTGTAAAAACGTAACTATCGGGCAATCGCTCAAAGGCAGATCGCCGCCTGGACATTCTGCTGCCAGATCTTCGAGGCTTTTCTTCATCGCCATCAAATCTTCAATATCTTTTTGTGCCTCTCGAATTTTGGTTTCTGTAAGATCCAGCATATCCTGGGCGGTGCCGACGTCTGATGCATGCAGCTCAAGCAGCGACTGAATTTCAGAGAGTTTAAAGCCCAGCAATTTGGCGCGTTTGATAAAGGCCACCCGCGCGGAGGACTCGGCATCATAAAGCCTGTAGCCGGAGTTTGTCCGGCCAACAGGCTCGATGAGCTTCAGCATCTCGTAATAACGGATCGTGTCCGTTCTCACACCGCTTTCTCTCGCTAATTGTCCAATCGTCATATCTGCCATTATTCAATCCTTATGTCTGGGAGCGTACACCTTAGAGTATGCTCCAAGGTCAAGCCCTTAATGCGGATGCCCTCCGTGATCATCATGTGCGCCTTCTTCAGCGGGTTTTTCCGTCTCAGCGCCATGGTGACCAGCATCGCCGTGTGGATCTGCTTCTGCCGCGCCGTGGTGTCCTGCGCCAGCATCCTCGCCATGCGCATGGCTTCCGTGACCGCCATCGCCGGAAACCTCCGGCATACGCATCACGCCCATGCCGTGGCGGTAAACGACTTCACCGCCCTTATATCCGGTCACGGCCAACAGGCCGGAGGCCAGCAGGATCAAAAAAACAAAGCCGGAGCTGACGGATTTTGCGCCGAGATGTTTGGCCAGTGACCAGATCGCCAGAACGCCGAATATGGACGCTGTGACCAGCGCCCAATTCTTGTGGTCGGTCATCGCTGCGTGGGATGGCCCGTCATGCGCCACGGTGTTATAGGCATAGAAACCAGCCAAAACCGTGCCGACTGTGATGCCAGCACCGATCCAGAGGTTCCACCGCGCCACCACCAGCAGATTTGGCTTTCTTAAAACCAGTCCGGCCAGATAAAACAGCGCCGATATGCTTAACAGCGCCACCGTGAAATGCACGAAGATCGGGTGCCAGTTTGGTATGATTTCAATGCCCATCATTGTTTTAGTCCTTTCTTAGTGTTGGTGTCCGTCATGGCCGTCATCGCCGCCGTGCTTCATATCCTTGTGCATCGGACAATCCATGCCAGCTTCACATTGCTGGCCAGTTTCCGGCGTCATAATTTTGGTGATCCGGTAAACCTTGTCTTCGCCCAGCACGATGTGAAAATGGATATTTTGCTCCGGCTTCAGAGCGTCTATATCCACGCCATCGGCCACATCTAAATCCATGGTCATTTCAGGCCATTTGAGTGCGGGGATCGGTTCGTGCGAGAGATTGATTTTCCGGTTTTCCAGATCAACGCTATGAACCACACCTTTGCCCATGACAGCATCTTCACTATGATGTGCTTCCATCTCATGTTTGTGGTGTGCGTGTGCATCTTCTTCAGCTAACGCGGGCGGCACAAAAGCCAGCCCTATAAGGGCAACAGCGCTTAAGTAGAGTGTATTTCTAAGTGATTTCATTGGTTTTTCTCCTTTGAGTTGATGGTTGGTAAGTGAACGTCCCACAGCTTTTGCACGGCAAAATAAGTCACCGTGACAGACCATCCGATAAGGACGAGGCCGTTTAAAACCTGAACTCCGGTGATGAACTGCATAGCTCCATGCGGGAAAACATCGCCTATACCGAGCGATGAATAGGTGGCGGCTGAAAAATAGATGTAGCCAAAGAAATTGTCATGCGCGATGCCGCTTAACGGCTCTGCGCCGAATGTATGCACCATCACCCAATAGACCGTGCCGTATATCCAGACGGCAACGGTGTGCGCCGAGAACACGGCGACTACCAAAAACATCATGAGCGGACGATTGCGCAGATCATGCTTGGCAACCACCTTTAAGGCGATCCCCAATATCTCATAAAAGAGAGAACTGGTGACCAGCACTAAAATAATGCTGATAATAATGGCTTCAGGCATGTTTTCGTACATCACGCATCCTCCGTTTTGGCTGTTTTGTAACGACGGCCTTCCCAGAGATAGTAAATAACGGGAATGACGATCAGGGTGAGCAGCGTGGTGGTGATCATGCCGCCGACCATCGGCAAGGCAATGCGGCGCATTACATCCGCGCCTAATCCGGCGAAAATAAAGATCGGAAGCAATCCGGCAAATTCGGTAATCACCGTCATTAACACAGGCCGGATGCGCATCAACGCGCCTTCAAAGACAGCTTCGCTGAGTTGCTCTTTGGTGGCGGGGCTGGTTTCACGCACCCGCAAATCGATATAGACCATCATGATTGTGGCGGTTTCGACCGCCAGCCCGCCGAGCGCGATAAAGCCCACGCCAGCGGCAACCGAGAGATTATAATCCGCCAGATAAATCGCCCACATCCCGCCGACCATGGCCACAGGCAGCGAGAGCATCACCATCAGCGTCCGGTCGGTGCGTCCGAAATAAATCATCAGCAAAACAAAGATGGCAAAGCCAGCGGCGGGGATGGCGATAGAGAGCTGTTTTTTCGCCTCCAGCATCTGTTCAAACTGGCCTGACCATTCCACGGCATAGCCCGCAGGAAGATCGACATTATCGCGCACGGCGATTTGCGCGTCTTTCACATAGGAGCCGATATCGCGGTCCTCAATATCGACAAAGACCCAGCCTGTCAGCCGTGCATTTTCCGACTTGATCATTGGCGGGCCTTCGACGAATTCGATCTTCGCCAGCTCACCCAGCGGGATATGCTGGCCTTGGGGTGTGGGGACCAAAATATCAGACAGATCCTCTGGGTCTTCGCGAAACGGGCGGTCATAGCGCAGCATGATGTTATAGCGCTCACGCCCCTGAATGGATTCCGACATTTTCATGCCGCCAAGTGCCGTGCCGATAATATTCTGGAATACGCCCAGATCAATATTGCGCCGCGCCAGTTCGTCTCTGTCTGGGGTCACTTCCAGATATTTCCCGCCTGTAACGCGGTCGGCAAAAGCGGAGCGTGTGCCGTCAACGTCTTTGATCGCAGCCTCAATATCCAAAGCCACGCGGCCTATGGTGTCGAGATGATCGCCGGAAATTTTAATGCCGATGGGCGTGCGGATTCCCGTCGAGATCATATCCATACGGATTTTGATCGGATAACCCCATGAATTGACTACCCCAGGCAATTTGACGCGGGCATTCATATCCTTGATCAAATCCTCCGGCGTCATGCCTTTACGCCAGTCCTCGCGCGGTTTGAGTTTGATCCATGTCTCGATCATCGAAATCGGTGCCGGATCCGTGGCGGTATCAGCGCGGCCAACCTTGCCGAATACGTGATGGACTTCCGGCACATCCTTGATCATGCGGTTGGTCTGCTGCAGGATTTCCTTGGCCTTGGTGATCGACACCCCAGGCAAAGTGGTCGGCATATAAAGCAATTCGCCCTCATACAGCGCGGGCATGAATTCCGAGCCTGTGCGCATAATCGGCACGGCCATGCTTGCGATCAAGGCAATGGTGACAATAATTGTCAGCGCGGGTTTGGCCAGCACATGGCGCAGGAGCGGACGGTAGAGCTTTAATAGCCCCGCATTGACCGGATTGACTTCGGCCTTTTTGATTTTACCGCGCAGCATCCAGAGCATAAGGATCGGAATGACCGTCACCGATAAAATGGCGGCAAAGCCCAGCACATAGGTCTTGGTGAAGGCCAGCGGTGAAAACAGGCGGTAGGATTGCCCTGTGAGCGCCAGTACAGGAAGGAAGGAGATCGTGATAATCAGCAGCGAGAAAAACAGCCCAGGGCCGACTTCCTTGGCGGCATCCAGTATGGCTTTGTGCCTTTGGTCTTTTGGCGCATCCTCCGATAGCTCCGCCAGCTTCCTGTGCGCGTTTTCGACCATGACAATCGAGGCATCCACCATTGTCCCAATCGCAATCGCAATCCCGCCCAGCGAGACGATATTGGCGGTGATGCCTTGCGCCGACATAATGATAAATGCGCCCAAGACGCCAAGCGGCAGCACAATCAGCGCGACAAAGGCCGAGCGGACATGCAGCAAAAAGATAAACACCACCAGCGAGACAATGATCGCCTGTTTGATCAGCGTGTCGGTGAGATAATTCACAGCGCCTTCAATCA
>PALX01000038.1 GCA_002710775.1 Micavibrio sp.
TTTTGATAAGGTCGCAAAATCTATGGGCCTACCCTATCCCGGCGGCCCTGAGCTAGAAAAACTTGCCAGTATATGTGCGAGTGGCGAAGAGGCCCTCAAAACTTATAATTTACCGCATCCACTAAAAGGACAGGATAATTGCAATTTCTCATTCTCTGGACTTAAAAGCGCTGTAATCCGCCATATTGACGCCATTGAAGATAAAGATTTCACACGGGAGAATTTATCCGGTCTGGCCTATGCTACCCAACATGTCATTACAGATGTACTCACGGACCGCGTTTCACATGGGTTGGATGCGCTTAAAAAAGCAGGCGGGAAAGATCTTGTTGTCGCAGGCGGCGTTGCCGCTAATAAGAACATTCGAGCGGCACTCGAAGCCCTTGCACAGAAAAATGATATACGCTTCACAGCGCCACCACTCAAGCTTTGCACCGATAACGCCGCGATGATCGCATGGGCAGGACTTGAAAAACTAGGGCAAGGCATGGTAGATAGTTTGTCTTTCAAGGCACGTCCAAGGTGGCCCTTAGAAGAATTGATGAATAAAAACGCGTGAAATAAGGAGCGCAGATCATGGAAACAATTAGTGTTATAGGCGCCGGCGCATGGGGTACGGCTATTGCTCAGGCTCTTGCAAGCGCAGGTAAAGACATTACGTTATGGGCACGCGAAGATGAAGTCGTGAACTCTATCAATAGCAAGCATGAAAACACCATGTTCTTCCCAGGCGTTGCTTTAGATGAAAAAATTAAAGCGACATCATCAATAAGTGATGCGCGCCAGTCCGATCTTCTGATTATGGTGACGCCAGCACAAGCCTTGCGCGATGTATGTGTCAGCCTCCGTCACGAAGATATGAAAGACAAAACCATGCTGATCTGCTCAAAAGGCTTTGAAATTGGCACAGGCATGTTGCTATCAGATGTCGCTAAACAAGAACTGCCAAACACACGCATTGCCGTCATGACAGGCCCAACTTTTGCATCAGATATCGGTGCAGGTCTTCCTGCCGCCATGACGATTGCTGCGGAAACAAAAGACATTGCTGAGGAGCTTCGTCATTTTATTGGCACGAAGGGTTTACGCCCCTACGCCACAGATGACATGGTGGGCACACAAATTGGCGGCGCGGCAAAAAACGTGATCGCGATTGCGGCTGGTGTGGTTATGGGTAAAGGCTTGGGTGAAAGTGCCCGTGCAGCCCTCATCACACGCGGCGTTGCCGAATTAGCACGCCTAACCTCAGCTATGGGCGGACGCAAAGAAACATTGATTGATATGTGCGGAATGGGCGATCTGATTCTCACCTGTACGTCTATGCAATCACGCAATTACTCATTCGGCTTCATGCTCGGTCAGGGAAAAGATATCAATGAAATTCTTGAAGAGCGTAATGCCGTAACAGAAGGCTACTATTCTTCTAAAGCGCTCGTGACACTGGCAAAAAATCAGGCGGTGGATATGCCGATAGCCGAAATCGTCTATCGATGCCTGCATGATGGCCTATCAATTGATGCGGCAATTGAGGCGATGCTCTCCCGCCCGTTTAATTAACAGGTCACTTCATTAGCCGTTTTTTCTCGCCAACAAAGGAGGGTAGCTCGGTTCAAACAGCGTAGCAAAACTACGGGCGTTTCCTTGAATAGAATGAAGCATTGCCTCCGTCATTGAATCCATGAGGCAAATATCAGCTTCGCCGTCCTTCATTTGCGTCTTCCAAACGGCCAGTTCACCTAAAATTTCATCTCTTCGTAAGTCTTTGAGGGTATTATGAATATCTTCGAGACTTTTCTCTGTGGCTTTTCCAATACATCCCATAAATTCTTTATGAAACATAAGAGTAATACGCTCAAAATCTTCCGGTGTCAGACGAGAATGATTACTCTCGTTCATCATCATATTCGTAATCTCCGCCGCCCAATAAAGACTGATCACCGCATTCACAAACATATGACGCTTTACATTCGCTACTGAACATTCATGAAAAACTTCATGCACATCCGCAATTAGGGGTAAATCAAAATACCCTTTTTCGCGCGGGAAAGTTTCCGCAATAATATATAGCATCGGATACTGGTCAATTGGTGTGATACGAGACTCATCTGGATTATCGCTCTCTTCCCAGTCATCTTCCCAATCATCCGCATAATAATCTTTGTCTGTCTTTTCCATTCTGTCATACGACTCCATGGACCCTTCATATAAATACGGGTAAGCAAAACTGTTGAAAGCACGTGCTACCTCACCAATCATTATCATTTGATCAAATAAAGACTCTGTTTTTTGTGTTTCACTCATCTCGAACCTTAAATATTTATTATTGTTTATTACTTAACATAAATAAGGACAAAAGATAGATAGCTGTCAACGAAAAAACACATAACAAGAAACAACACAACAGGAAGAATATACCGCGATGCTTGCGCAAATTACGCATCATGGTACATTAAATGCATGAATTACTGGCTTTATAAATCAGAACCGTTCAAATGGTCATGGGATCAGCAAGTGGCCAAAGGCACAGAGCACTGGGACGGTGTGCGCAATTACGAAGCGCGTAATAATATGAAAGCCATGAAAATTGGTGATAAAGGGTTTTTCTATCACTCCAATAAAGGGTTAGAGATTGTCGGCATTGTTGAGGTTGCTAAAGAATATTATCCCGATCACACAGATAAAAGCGGCAAATTCGGCATGGTTGATATTAAGGCAATCAAGCCGATGCCAAAACCTGTCGCCCTTGAAGATATCAAAAATAACCCTGATCTAGCAGAGATGGCGCTGGTCAAAAGATCTCGCCTTTCCGTCAGTCCCGTCACAAAAGAAGAATGGGACATTGTGTGCAAAATGGGCGGGCTATAGCTTTTAAAAAAGGAGAACAATGACAATGGCTGAGATTTTTCCAGTAAGTGACGAGATGCAAAAAAACGCCAATATTAATAAGGCGGATTATGAAGATCTCTATGAGAAATCTATAAAACATCCTGAAGAATTCTGGCGCCGTCAAGCCAAGCGCATTGATTGGGTCTCTTTTCCCAAAAAAATCAAAGACACGCGCTTCAAAAAAGATGAGTATGTAATCAAATGGTATGAAGACGGCATATTGAATGCCTCTTACAATTGTATTGATCGTCACTTGCCTGAGCGCGCTAATCAAACAGCGTTTATTTTTGAGCCGGATGACCCGAAATCTGAATCTAAACACATCACATATGGCGAATTAAAAGACGAGGTCTGTCGCCTTGCCAACGCCCTAAAGAAACAAGGCGTTAAGAAAGGTGACTGCGTCACAATCTATATGCCAATGATCCCGGAGGCCGCGTATGCTATGCTAGCTTGTGCGCGTATTGGCGCTATACATTCTGTTGTATTCGGCGGGTTTTCACCTAATGCACTGAAAGACCGCATTGTTGATTGTGAATCTAAATTTGTTATCACCGCCGATGAAGGGCGTCGCGGCGGTAAAACTGTACCGCTTAAGGCAAATGTCGATAAGGCTGTTGATGGCTTAGATATCGTTCAAAAGGTTATCGTTTTCAAAAATACAGGTGGAGACGTCGAGTGGCATGATGGCCGTGACATATCATGGGGCGAAACAGTTCTCTTGCAAAGTAATGAATGTAAGCCTGAGCCCATGAGCGCTGAAGATCCTCTCTTCATCCTTTACACATCAGGGTCAACAGGCAAGCCAAAAGGCATCCTGCACACAACAGGCGGCTATATGGTTTATGCCTCTCTCACACATGAGCTTTCATTCGATTACAAAGATGGTGAGGTGTATTGGTGTACAGCAGATGTCGGCTGGATCACAGGCCATAGCTATATTGTCTACGGACCACTTGCGAACGCCGCAACCTCGCTTATTTTCGAAGGTGTGCCAAGCTATCCTGATTATGGCCGCTTCTGGGAAATTACTGAAAAACATCAGGTCAATATTTTCTACACCGCACCAACAGCGATCCGCGCCCTACTTAAAGAAGGTGACGACTATGTCACAAAACATGACCGTAGCTCCTTGCGCATTCTGGGTACCGTCGGCGAGCCAATCAACCATGAAGCATGGCTATGGTATTACAATGTCGTCGGGGAGAAACGTTGCCCTATTGTTGATACATGGTGGCAGACCGAGACGGGCGGACATATGATTACACCGCTTCCAGGTGTAACAGATTTAAAACCCGGCTCTGCCGCAATGCCTTTCCTCGGCATCAAAGTCGAAATTGTCGATCATGAAGGCAATGTTTTGGAAGGGGAATGTGAAGGCAATCTTTGTATTGCGTATAGCTGGCCTGGTCAGATGCGCAGTATTTACGGCGACCATGATCGCTATTTGGAAACGTACTTTTCTCAATTCGATGGTAAGTATTTCACGGGTGATGGTGCGAAACGCGACAAAGATGGGTATATCTGGATCACGGGCCGCGTTGATGATGTTATCAATGTCTCCGGCCACCGTTTTGGCACAGCAGAGATCGAAACATCCATCAACGAACATGATGCCGTTGCAGAATCTGCTGTTGTTGGCTATCCGCATGATATTAAAGGTCAGGGTATCTATGCCTATATCATCGCTAAGGAAGGTAAAGTCATAGACGATGTGATCAAAAAAGAAATCGTTCAATTTGTGCGCAGTGATATCGGCCCGATAGCCACGATAGATATCATTCAGGCCGCTAGCGGTCTACCTAAGACACGCTCAGGTAAAATTATGCGCCGCATCTTGCGCAAAATTGCCGCGGATGATGTCGATAATCTGGGAGATACCTCAACACTGGCGGAACCCGCCGTCGTTGATGAACTTATCGCCAATCACAAAAAGATAACCGGCGATAAGTAAATTTTATTCGGTCTATTACCCAGCCTTAGATATTAAGCATTGCCCGCAGCTTGCTCTTGTTGCTGTGATAAATATTGCTTTTTATACAGCTCTTCAAAGTTCACAGGGTTAAGAAGAAGCGGTGGGTAACCGCCCGCCTGAATTGTATTTGCCAAGATCTGACGTACAAATGGGAATGCCATTTTCGGGCCTTCGATAAGAAGCAATGGGTGATGATGTTCTTCCGGTACAGCGCCTTGAACACTAGCGACTAGACCATATTGCAATTCAACATGGAACAGGACTTTGCTTTCGCGCTGAGACGTCACATTCACATGCATCACAACTTCGTAAAGGTTTTTCTCTTTATCCAAAGAGATCGCCTGCATATTAATATTCGCTTCCATTTTTGGCTGTGTCTGACCGCCGCCCAATGTTTCAGGTGAATTTGGATTCTCAAATGAGAAGTCCTTAATATACTGTTTGTGTACCATCATGCCAAATTCAGGCGCATCGCCTTGGCTTGTTACTTCGCCTTCAACACCGTTTGCTTGATCCTCTTTTTTAGCCATCTGCGTTTCCTTTCTTGCGTAGCCCTTTAAATGCTTTACTATGAAGCCTGTTTAATTAGGTTATTATTGTATTGAATAGATAAACCAAAGATAGGGAAAGGTCAAAGTGTCTGCAGAATTAATTTTATATGCTGTTATTACAGGTGTCATACTTTTATGGCTTCGCAGTGTCATTGGCACACGCGATGAAGATGGTAATGACCGCCAGCGCCCAAACCCCTATTCTGAAAACTATAAGCCACCGCAAAAGAAAAAGTCTGCCAATAAACCTGCAAATCAAGACGAAAAGCCTAAACAGGACGGTGAAGGCAAGAAAGAACGTAAGACAGTGGAACAACTTTATTTAAAGAACAATGAAGTTCACCCTGACATCGATAATAAAACCGCTGAACGCGCCTTAACCAAAATTTCTATCGCCGACAAAAAGTTTGATGTCGGGCATTTTCTTGATGGCGCACGTACAGCCTTTGAAATGATCGTTACGGCCTTTGCTAAAGGAGACCGCGATGTCCTGGAAAGCTTACTCAGCCCTGCAGTATACGCCGCTTTTTCAGGTGTTATCGACGAGCGCGAGAAAAATAAACAAACCGCTGAAACAAAAATTCATGAGATAGAGTCTGCCAAAATCATCGAAGCCCGTCTGGACGGCACAACAGCCAAAATCGTTGTGCAATTCGTGGCTATGGAGACACATGCCGTGCGCAATGAAGATGGTGAGATTGTCTACGGCAATCCGAACAAAAAAGCGCGATTAAATGATATCTGGGTTTTCTCCCGCGATGTGAAAAGCGATGACCCGCGCTGGATTCTGGTTGAGACCAGAGACGGAGAAGAAGAAGCGCATGAAAAAACAGCGATGCCGGAAGCAAAATAAGGAGCGCAGTCATGGGGCAATCCTTGCGTCTTTCATATTTGGCTTTTGCCCTATTGTTACCCTTCTTGGTAACAGCTTGCGGCGAGAAGCCCGAAGAAATTAAAAAACCACATTTCAAGGAGGTTACATTCTCAGCGCTCAAAGGTTGGCAAAATGATAATTTTTCAGAAGCGCTGGATGTTCTGCAAAAATCCTGTGCTCGCATTATTCACCGCCCCGATGAACATAAATTCGGCCCTGATACATGGTCAGGCACCTATGGTGACTGGAAGCCAACCTGCCAAAAAGCTTTAACTGTCATTGATCTTGGCAATGGCGAAGCCCGCGCGTTCTTCGAAGAATACTTCACCCCTTACAGCATCGGCGCCAGTAAAAGAAAAAAGGATAAGGACGGGCTGTTCACAGGCTATTACGAACCGAGCCTGCGCGGCACAAAAGAGAAAATGAGTGAAAGTCAAAGTCCTCTATACACAAGACCTGACGATTTGATCATGGTCCAGCTCGGTGATTTCCGCGACGATTTAAAAGGACGCCGTATCGCCGGACGTGTTGTAAATGGCCGCCTGTTCCCCTATGAAGACCGCGCCGAAATTGAAGCAGGAAAGTTAAGTCCTGCAAGGCAGGATATCATCGCTTGGGCCAATGATCCGGTAGATGCGTTCTTTTTGCAAATTCAAGGCTCAGGCCGTATCTATCTTGAAGACACGATGGAAGAAATCCGTGTTGGCTATGCCGCGCAAAACGGTCATCCTTATTTCGCTATTGGCCGCGCATTGATTGACAAGGGAGAACTCACAAAAGAAACCGTATCCTTGCAAACAATCCGCGCTTGGTTGGAGGCTAATCCTGAGCGTGCGGCGGCGATTATGAACTTAAATAAATCCTATGTGTTTTTTACAAAGCTTGAAGGCGATGGTCCACTCGGCGGCGAAGGCATCGCCCTGACACCCGGACGCTCTTTGGCTATAGATCACAGCTTATATCCATATGGTATGCCTTTATGGGTTGATATAGAGCACCCTGATGAGAATTTGCCCGCCATCCGCCGCGTTATGATGGCACAGGATACAGGCGGCGCTATTCGCGGCGCCGTCCGCGGGGATGTTTTTTGGGGGCATGGCGAGGAAGCTGAATATTATGCCGGCCATATGAAATCAGAAGGCCAGTATTGGGCTCTCCTGCCCAAATCATTGGCACCAGCCATTACGGCTTATCAGCAAACAATTCAATAATGCTATAGCTCCGATTGCACCTGCGCGTAAGCCAATAAAGCAAACAGGCCTGTGCCGCCAATAATATTCCCAATTCCTGCAGACAAAATGAATTGTATCGCCGCACCAATACCAGCGTCACCCGTTAGAACAAGTAAGAAGGCTTCTGCTGATCCGGCCACAACATGGGCAAAATTACCCAGCGCAATTAAATAGATCATGGCGAACAGCACAAAAAATTCAGAGCCATGCGCTGTCGGCATCATCCACACCATCGCCGCAATCAAAAAGCCCGCGGGGATCGCTTCAAAGAACAGTGCAACACCATCTCGCAACACCGCATGCTTTGAGATTTCAACGAAGTGCTCAATAGGTGCGCCAAAGAATTTGTGATGACCATAAATCATCAGCGCGACAATAAAAGTCCCGATCATATTTGTCACAAACACAATGCCCCATAATCGCGCCGTCCGCATCAAGGTCCGCATGGTTCTACGCTCAAGCAAAGGCAGAATAACAGTAATCGTATTTTCTGTGAAAAGCTGAAGACGGCTCATAATCACAATCAAGAAGCCAAAAACATAACCCATTTTAATGAGCAGTGTACTCGCATCTGTTTCTGGTAAATACCGTGCAAGAAAGCCCTGAGCCAAAAGCGCAAAGCTAATACAAATCCCTGCGGCCACACCCGACCATGCAAGTGAGGTTGCTGGCCTTTTGAGTTCCTCATCCCCTTCACGGGAAATAATCTCATAAATTGTAGGCGAGCTTAGCTTGCGCTTTTCCTCAATGCGATCATCATCATTCATACATATCTCCTAAAAATGTATTTCGGCGGGCCGTAATTGTCTTCGATGAAAGATATGTTACGTGATTTGGATATCAAAATACAGGTGATATCTGGTCTTGCACATATCCACGTAATTTCTTATGCTCAGGCGCATGAAACATCTTATAAAATACACAATGCTAGCAACAGCCTTTTTGGCATTCAGCCCACTCGCCGTGGCGGACACTCTTATCTTTAAAAATGGCGATAGCTTGAGCGGAAATATCAAAATGAATACGCTGACATCTGTTGTTCTTGAAACCTCATTCGGCGCTACAATTACCGTACCACGCAATAAAATTGAGCGCGTTGAAACAGAACACGCCTCTCAAAGTATAGAATCGTCGACACTTACAAGTGACGCGGAGGTCGCCACTATCGCCGCGATTGCCCCTGCCGCAGGCGGTCCTTTCGCCAGCACTGAGACAAAACAAAAAGAAAATGATGTGAAGTGGTCCGGTGAAGTTAATCTGAGTGGTCTGTTACAGACAGGAAATTCTGAAAAGAATGCTATAGGCGCTGATACAGAAGTGACAGCCCGCCGGAGTGATGACCGCTTTATTGTCAAAGCCAATTACGCCCGTGCGGAAAGTGAAGGCACACTGGATGAAGACGAAGCGAGTATCGAAGGAATCTACGATTATTTCTTTAAGCCGGAATGGTTCTTTAATTCCAACCTAAAATTTGAAACGGACAAAGTCAGCGATAGTGATTTACGCTCAGAATTTGGTCTTGGTTTAGGTCACCAACCCTATGAAAGCGATGCGCTTAATTTGAACTATGTTATTGGTACAGCCTATATCCGTGAAGACTTTTCCGGAGCGGGCGGCACAGAAGAAGACATCGCCGCCACATGGTCCCTTGATTACGATCAAAAGTTTTTCAGCGATGTCCTGACACTCTTCCACGAGCATGATCTGGAAATGCCCGTTGATGATGCGGGGGCTTTCACCATTGAAACCGAAACAGGAATTAAGGTCCCTGTGGCAGAGAAACTAATCGGAACGGCCAAGATCGAATTTGATTGGGATAATGAACCAGCCCCCGGCATTCGCGAAGAAGATACAAAATATACTTTCTCGCTCGGCTATAGCTGGTAGAATGATGAGATGCGCGGCCATCTCATACTCAGCCTGTTCATCCTTTTTACCGCTCTTTTCCAAAGCGCATGCACACCTGTCACTGTTGTGCCCGAGGTTACGGAAGACGAAATCGCCCATGAAAAAGCACGGCTTAAGAGGTCCTACTTAAAAGATCGCTTTGACGAAGAAGAACGCGTTCTAAACATTGGCTATCCCATTCTCAAGGCGGGGTTAGAGTTTTGTGAAGAAGGTGTCTGGACCACAGGACTTAGAGTCTGGAATATCAATAGTTTTGATTTCTCCCGCTACCGCGACTTCGCCGAAGACGAGTTTAGTTTAGACCGCGGCCTCAAGGTTAAATACGTGATCAAAGGCTTTCCAGCAGATAAGGCAGGCGTTAAAAAAGATGCACATATCCTTGCTGTGGACGGTAAAGACCTTAAGAAAGGGTCCGGCGCCCTGCGGAGCTACACCAAAGCTATGGACAAGAATGAAAAGGCCTCTGTTCGCTATCTTATTGAGCAAAACGGCATAGTCCGTGAATATGATGTGCCCAAGGTTGCAGTTTGCAAGTCACCTATTGTTTATCATGCGGATGATGGCGCTGTGAATGCCTATGCCGACGGAAAAGCCATCCACTTCACGCGCGGGATTGTTAACTTCATTGACAATGATGATGAGCTGGCCAATGTCATGGGGCATGAATTGGCGCATAACATTATGCACCATATAGATAAGGGAGAAATTAACCGCGCGATTGGCCGCGGCGCGGGTTATATGCTGGATTTTTTTACAACCGTTGTTACAGGCTATGAAAGTGATACCTTCGAAAGCTATGGCCTATTCGGTGGTCACATGGCACATAGTCCGCTTTTTGAGATCGAGGCTGATTATGTCGGCTATTACATCACGGCGCGCGCCGGATATGATATCGATCAAGGCTATAAATTCTTTGAAAGACTGGCCAGCTTGTATGGTGCCAGCTCTATTGATTACACAACAACACATCCTGCTGACGCAGAGCGGATCGTTATTGGCAAAAAGATCATTGCTGAAATTAAAGAAAAACAGGCAAAGGACCATGTCCTCATACCCAATGTTGACCCTGCGGAATGGTCAAGGCGCAACCTAGACTATGCGCATGGTCAGGATCATTATAATCGTTAAATACGATTTTGTGCCGCCTGCAAACGGCGGTCTTTTTGGCGACTTAGCTCAAACAAAGCAATCAACCAAAGAATAATATTATTCTGGTCCTTCTTCGGACAACCAACAACACAGCGATACCAATGCGCCCATGCTTCACGCTCTTTTTCCAGGCGTTCTTCACGTTCTTTTTTGAGCTTATTCTTGTGATAATCTTCCTGCGGCGAACGATATAAAGACAAACCCTTGGCCGCCATACCGCGTTCAGACTTAAGCTCAAGCAAGCGCGTCTCATAAGCACTGCGCGCAGAATCAAGCTGGTCAGCAATAACGTCAAGCATCGGGTCTTCCGCGCCGTATTCACGCATGGTTTGCTCATACAGCGCTTGTTCACGGATAAGATCTTTATGAAGTTGGGCAAGTGTCGGATCAAGCGCACGAAAAGCTGATTCTTCGTTGCGAGGCGTGATACGACCAAGAGACGCCGCCGCAGATCGGCTGTTTTCTTTTTGATCGTGGCGGTCAAAAGCAATAGGCTTTTGAGCAATATCACGTGCCAGCTCATCCATAGAAAAGCTGTCCGCCTTAGTATTGCTCGTCCCTTTTTCCCCGCTATCCAAAGCTGAGTCCTTTAAGTTGTGTCCGCCGAAGATCATGGTATCACGCTTTGCCCCTCTCTTCTATTGATAAAGAAAAACCATGAAAAAAGCGTAAAGAACCAATAAAAAGCAATGTTTTTGATGTTTCATACCCCTGCTTTTAGGGGTGCATGCATAAGTATGCACCCCATCGACGCGCCATGATTTTCCCGTCTATTCATGTCATCATATTCGGTAGGCTAGAATAATAATTAAGGATAAAGATAATATGGCCACTAATGCTCAGGAAGAAAACGCGGCTCCCTCTCCGATACGACTTTGTTTTGTTGAAGACAACCAGACAGATGTTTTTGTCTTCAATAAGCTCTTAAACAAACTCAATGCACAGGCAGAAAAAAATAAAGCGTCACATATTTATACACCAACCGTGATCAATACCTATGACGATGCCCTGAAAGAGATGAAGAAAAATGACTATGATGTCTATTTTATCGATTTCTCCCTCGATAAACATACAGGGTTGGATCTGATACAAACAGCGCATCACATTGGCTGTCACGGCCCTTTCATTATTCTGACCCACCACGACCATAAAGATTATTATGAAGCTAGTGCAGCGCTTGGTATTTATGATTATATCATCAAGACAGAGCTTTCTCCTTCCGTTATAGACCGTACAATCACTTATGCTCTTAACCGGAAAAAAATCGAAAATGCCCTGATGTTTGAAAAGAGGTGTTTCAATCATGTCATCAGTAAAATCCCCTATGCGATTGTGCAAATAGATACGGATTTTAACATCCAGCGCCTCAATAACGCCGCGCCTCATATTCTGGGCTATCTGGATAAAGATTTAGAAGGGGCCAATATTTTTGATTTTTTCAAAAGTCATGACAAAAAAGCAATTATTGATAACTTCTTCGATCCAAATATAGAGCTCATCAGCTTCCGCAGTTTATGGCGTACAGAGAGCGGAGAAGAGCGCACTATTTTTTGGGATTGTGTCAGGCGCTATCAGGGATTGAACACACCGCGTGGTGGCGGATTTGTCTTTATCGGCAAAGATATGACCCAAGACATACGCATTGATTACGATGAAAGTGACGAGGATGGAGATTTGTTAGACAACTCCGCTGAGGGATTTGGCAATCTTGTATAAAAATTATTCCTTTACGGGATAGCCTGAGGCGGCCCAAGCCAAGATTCCGCCTGCCATATTATATATCGTATAGGGGCGGTCTATGTCGTGAGCAATCACACCTGCTTTATGTGAGCGGGCGCCGGAACGGCATTGCATAATAATTTTTTTATCTCGAATATCCGGCACTTGCTCCGCATCAAACTCACTTAAGGGCAATAGATGCGCGCCTTCGATATGCGCTAACTCATATTCGTCTTGTTCGCGAACATCAATCAAGATAGCTTCATCATTATCAAGCCATGCCTTAGCCGTTTGCACATCAATATCAAGAACCTTATCCATAAAACCTATCCGTTTATCTTTTTGATAATATTGGTTGTCGAAAACCCTTCAAACAACGCCATAATATCGACCTCAGCGCCATATGATAGAGCCACCTTTGCTTCAGGCATTTGGTCAATTGTATAATCTCCGCCTTTGAAAATGATGTTGGGGCGAAGCGCATCAATAATAGCCGAAGGCGTGGTATCGTCACCTTCTTTTTCAGCACCAAAAAACACAACCAGATCAACAGATTCAAGGGCCGCAATCACCGCCGCACGCGAAGCATTGTCATTGATCGGGCGGTCTTTACTCTTATAAATTTTAATTGATTCATCCGTGTTAAGGCCGAGAACGAGGCGGTCACATTTTTGCTTCGCCATATCCAGATATCCAACATGGCCAGCATGCACAATATCGAAAGCGCCATTGGTAAACCCAACCTTTAGGCCTTGGCTTTGCCAGTCCTGAACTTTGGTTTTCGCTTCATCCCAGCTACCGACAATTTTTTTCTCATACGATATAGACATGGTATTACACAGCCCTTTCTTTGAGCATTTGCGCTGTAATTAAACTTGTATCCGCCTGTTCCACAGCAATACTGCCAGCCAAAATAGCCAGCTTTGATGCCTGAGTTTTACTCGCCCCGCCACCAAGCGCGACAGCCAGTGTAGCCACGACTGAATCCCCTGCTCCTGACACTTGCTTAACGCATTTCGCCTGCGCTGGAAATGACACAAAATCATCACTGCCTTTTTCAAAAAGCATCCCGCCTTCTTCGGAAAGAGTCACCAGTAACGCGTCTAGTTCAGTATTTTCAATCATAGTACGAGCAGCATTAGCAATAGCGTCATGACCATCTAGCTGCGTCCCGCTAACCTCCACTAACTCCTTTTTGTTAGGGGTCAGCATCGTTGCCCCTTTATATTTCGAATAATCATTTCCTTTAGGGTCAATAATCACAGGCATATCATGCGCCTGAGCTAGCTTGATTAAACGTGCCAAAAGTTGGTCGGTCAAAAGTCCTTTATTATAATCAGACATCACGACAACGTCTTGGTCTGCGATAAGTGCCGCAATAGAATTGTATAAACGATCCTCTAACTCAGCATTAATCGCTGTCTTATCTTCATAATCAACGCGGACCAAATGTGAACCTTCTTGGTTCACATAGCGCGTTTTGGTGATTGTTGGCCTATCGCCATCCTGTAGAACACATTCTGTATCAATGTGCTGTGATTTCAAAATATCCAAGACACTCTGTGCCGCCGCATCTTCGCCCACGATACCCGCCGCACAGACCCTTGCGCCCAAACTGGCAAGATTTGAAAGCACATTTCCAGCGCCGCCGAGCATCTTCTCATCGCGTTCTACATGCAAGATTGGGGCGTCGCTCTCAGGGGCTGTTCGGCTGACCGCACCATAGCTATAACAATCTAGCATGATGTCACCGATACATAACACCGAAACGCCTTTAATTTTATCAATTATTTCAGATAGTTGCATATTATGTGCCTTGTTCTTTAAATGGGGCGTCGCTCTTAGCCAAAAATATTGTATGTATTCTAGGCAATATTAACAATTTATCAATACAATCCCCGTACTATTAGCAAATATAGGGTTTTAACGTATTTTAAGAGGGTATTGGGGTGAGTGAAATAACTCAATCAACAATCAAACAAGACAATTCAGTAGGATTCATTTCAAAAATCCACATGCGCCTGAGCAAAAGCCGTTTGGGTGATTTGCTGGTGAAAAAGGGTCTGATCTCCGATGATCAGCTCATTGTCGCGCTTAAAACACAAAAATTATTGTCAGCGCCGCTAGGTGAAACCCTAAAACAATTGGGATTTATTAGTGACACAGCATTAAAATCAACATTGGTTCAACAAGCCATATATCGCGGTATGGCGTTTTGCCTGACCGCCTTTATTGGTTTTTCATCTCTTAGCTTTGCTAAATCGGCACGTGCTGAGACATTTTCATCACAAAGCCAGCAAGTACAAAAGGCCGCGATTAGCATTCCGGGCATGGGGTCTTTGAACCTGAAAAAAGATTACCGTCTGTTCGGCTCAAGAGAGGCGCGTTCAACAAACTTAAACGCTTTTACAAAATTCACAGGTGTTATTCACCGTTTCAATGCTTCTTTAAGCGCTAATAACAGTAACTGGGTCAGTGACATTATGCGTTTCCGTAATCTGTCAGAAGCGCAAAAAATTGAACAGGTAAACCGTTACGTTAATGCCGTGCCTTATGTTGAGGATGCGCAAACTTATGGCGTTAGTGATTACTGGGCAACACCGGCTGAATTTTTCGCCCGTAATGCCGGCGATTGCGAAGACTTTGCATTGGCTAAATACCGCGCTTTGAGCATGCTTGGTATCTCAAAAGACGATATGCGTATTGTCATTGTGCAAGATAAAATCAAAAATATTCCGCATGCCGTTCTTGTGGTCTACAGCGCTGAAGGGCCTGTTATTCTAGATAACCAATCTCAAGTGGTATCAGAAGCACGCCATGTTCAGCGCTACAAGCCAATCTACTCTATTAACGAGCAGGCTTGGTGGAGACATACGTCTTAAAATATTTCACTTTTTTATATTTAGATAGTTTTGCGTTGATAGTATTTACGCGGGACCACTCATTCTATTTCTGATTTTGCCGCGTTGGCGGTCAAACTTAGGCGCGGCCTTTAAGGCTTCAAGCGCGGGCTTTAATTCTTCGACACCTGATCCAAGCGCCAGAATGGCAGGCTCACGGACAAAAATAGCGCCGACAAAATTCATAAAATCCTGATAGCTCAAATCATGAAGCTGTTTCTGGCGTTTGTCAAAATCAGGAATGTCACCAAAATAGCATACGCCATCTGCCACCAACTCAACTATATCAGCAGTATCAGCATCTTGGCGTGCTTTAACCATGTTGCGTTCTGTATTTTGCTTAATAGTCTCAAATAAGTCTGGTGTGATATATTTTTGAATGCCGCGCAGTCCATACCCCAATAGCTCATCAACCATCTTTACTGTCGTCTCAGGACGCGTTGAGGTTTCAAGGGCACAAACTGACCCATTCAAATGATGTGTGTGTGTATATTCAATCCCGTAAAAAGACGAAACGCGTTGGCGCTGTTCATCGAGAAATCGTTCAAAAACATTGCGAAGCATATAAAACTCAGGACGAAAACCATCTCTATCGCCAATATCACATGGCCATGCAACCATACAGTAATTTTGCACTGTTTGCTTATCGCGCGTCGCTACTTCCGGATGAAATTTCATCTCTACAGGTTCATTCTTAGGTCCATCAGAAAGGTTTGAGAAATGCGCCTGAGCTACATCAAGCATCTCTTGTGGGTCCTGATTACCACATATAAAGACCCGCACATTTGGTCCTACATAATATTGGCGATGAAAGTGACGCAAATCATGGGCCGTCACTGTTTTATATTCATCTTCGCTACCAATAATACCTTTGGCATGAGGCTGGTCATAAAAAACAGTTTCAGCGCGCAAATCTAAGAGATGATTCCACTCATCATCCTGGCCCTCTCCATGTTCATTCGCAATGACTTCTATTTCTCTTTGGATTTTAGGGCCGCGGAAGCGTGTATTTTTAATAATATCCGCGATAAGATCGGTGCCGAATTCCAGATTATCGCCCTCATTAGGCAGTGATAGCTCGTAGGATGTGGAGTCATATGATGTTGATGCATTGATATCACCGCCGCGGTCACTCACACTGGCACTAATATCAAAAGCTGTTCTTTTATCTGTGCCAAGAAAACAAACATGCTCATAAACATGAGCAAGTCCGGCTTTACCTTGCGGATCATTTTCTGAACCGACAGAGATCCTGACAATCCATTGCGTATCATCACTGCTCGGCACATGAGTCGCATATAACTCAACGCCATTCCCAAGTACGCGCTTTTGTGTGTGATAGAGAGGGTTATAGCCTGTCTTGGAACGGGCTTTTCCAGCGCTGGTACCAAAACCATCGCGGATCACTTGTTGTTCAGGTCTATGAATTGTATCGGCCAAAACTGTTCCAATCCCTGTTCGTTTGTGCCAGTATAGTATATTAGCTTTACATAATATGCAAATTAATAACGCTTATTTATTCTTCGGATTTAGGCGCCGCACAAACCTGGTCGCGGCCCTTACCTTTGGCCGCATATAATGCTTTATCCGCGCGCTCAACCAAACTCTCAATTTTCTCGTTCCTGAGCGCTTCCGCCGCCCCAACGGAAATAGTCACATGGCCCAGCGTATCGCCTGTATTTTTATTAACCAGTTCTTTATTGGCAATGGCTTTACGAAGCGCATTACCAACCATAACCGCGCCAGTCAAATTTGTTTCCGGCAAGATAACAGAGAACTCCTCACCGCCATATCGCGCGGCAATATCTTTACCCTTAATACCTTCAACAAGCGTACGGGCCACAAGCTTTAACACCTGATCTCCAACCTGGTGGCCATAGGTGTCGTTAAATTTCTTGAAATAATCAATATCGAGCATCAAGAGAGATATAGCTGTATTATCATCAACGGACTTTTTAATATGATCCTTTAACGTAGCGTCAAAAGCTTTGCGGTTAATAAGCTTCGTCAGCCCATCCGTCTTGGCCTCTTCTTTCGCCGTTTCAACCTCAACGCGCAGACTTTCCATGCGCTGGCTCGTTGTTGCAAGCTCAATCTCCAGATTAGAGTTTTTCTCGCGCATTTTCTTCGTATCCGACGCCATCGCCGTGACTACTTTTTTCAAATCTTCAATGCTTTTAACATCACCAAGCTCTTTATTGGATTGCGCCAAGGACTTTCCATACTCACCCGTCGCACTTTCCGCCTCGCCAACAATGCCGGAGACCTCTTGCATAATAGAAAGAATAGTTTCTTCGGCCTGAAGCATAAATTCAGTCGCCGCCGTGTCCTGAATGAAATCACGATATAATTCAGCGCATTGCTTCTCGCTTAAGCCGCCATCTTTCTTCATAGCCTTATCCACGGCCTGATTAACAGCATAATCCGTGCCCGCATAGTAATGATAGAAAAGCGAATAACTCTCAGGTGTCGGCCCCAGAGACTCATCCATCAGGCGCTTCCACGCTTTCTCGCCTATCTCTTTACTTTTCTTAATTTCTGATTCTGAAACCACGTTTGATTCAACCTTACCTGTCAGTCGTCGTCATATTGCCCTAATTCGTACAATCGCTCAAGACTGTTATTTCTTAAATAAATCTAATAATTCACTATCTTGTTTTGGTGTGTACCAATCTGCGCGCCATGACCATAAAGGCAAACGATGGTCATCATTTGTATTCCATATAACAACCTGCGCCACTTGCGTTAAAAACGGATAAAAATCTGTGCCATTAAGAGGAAGGGTTTCACCAGTTCTCGCCAAAGCCGGTACAAGGCTCAGCTCAACAATAGCCTGATTGCCTTGTGTTTTGTCCATCATCTGTTGTGCCTCAGCGCCAGGAATAAAAATTTCATTAAACCGGTCAATATCTTTGGCAAGAATCGCTACAGGCATGCCAAATACATCATAGGGAAAATAAAGCTCCGGATAAAAATACGGCAGGAATAAAACTTGTTGTTTAGGGCTGTAGCGCTCGAGAGATATTTGTGCATGAACTGTAATCGGTGTCTGCACATCATAATTGGCGAATTTATTTTGCAGACGATTGAATTCTGTACGCGCCACAATATCACGATCATAAACGGGAGCATCCTGCGTTTTCTTTGTCTTGCCTGCCCAATCTTTTAAATCAGGCTGTGTTTTAGCTGTTTTAAAGAAAGCCATACCAACGGTCTCGCTGCCCGTTTGCGGCAACATCAATGTACGGTTAATCTCCGATGTTTTCCCTGAGATGCGCTTTCCTTCAGCCGCAAATACAGGGTTTACGACAAAACATACCAAAAACAATGTTACCGTGATTTGAGATAGATATTTTATTATCATGGACATCATTTTATACTAAAGCCTAGAGGTAAATAAAGTAATAAGTTGGATTGTGTATTATGGATGATGATGAAAAGCTTTGGGACCATGTGACCAAAGACATAGAGCCTCTAAAAAACAAGGAGCGGCCCAAAGGTATTACCGATCCCGCCGAAGAAAAATCACCGCCAAAACCGCCGAAGAAGATACGTAAAGCTAAAACAGCACACGCAGTGCAAGCCACCGCGCAAAACGCAAAACCTCAGCCACACCGCCATGACGATAAATCCGGTATTGATCGGCGTAACTGGGAACGGTTTGTAAAAGGAAAAATGCCATTTGACGGGCGCCTCGACCTCCATGGCATGCGTCAGGACGAAGCACACGACGCCGTTACAGACTTTATCAAACGCCATTATGCCTTAAAAAGCAGAGCGCTAATTATCATTACAGGCAAAGGGCGCGGTATTTTACGTGACAACCTTAAACGCTGGCTGGACATTGACGGCTTGGGACATAAAATTTTAAAAATTGTACCCGCCCAACAAAAAGATGGCGGGAGCGGGGCTTTTTACCTATTATTAAAACGCAAAAGGTAGAAATGTAGTAGCGTCATTATTTGACATATTGTTAATATTGGGGTATAAGAACGCCTATGTATAGGGCCCATTATACAGATCCTGAAACTGGTGAAATATCGCTTATTAACATAGGCGAATACGATGAATCTGTGCATAAAGGACACCTCACCTGCGCAGATAGCTGCTGCGAAGCGCCTATATATTATCAACCTGAAGTTTTTGTTGACGGAATAAAAACTAAAAGACTCGCCGTATTCGCCAGTAAACCAACAACACTACAATATAATGCTGAGAAGAAAAAAAATACGCGCGTCGCAGTACATCATCCCTCCTGCCGCTACCAAATGCCACCACAAAACAGTAACTCGCCTTTATCACTGGATGAAGCATTGTCTGGCAATAAAGAAATTCTTATCTCTTTAAACGTAGAAGGGCTTAGGAAACCGACAGAATCTTTTCACTACGCCGCCTCAAAAAAGAAACGTGATTATTGCCGAAAATCTGTACGAGATACAAAAGATCTCATCAAATATCTTGCTCTCATACAAGACAAAGGTGGGCTGGATGCCATGAATAATCAGGTTAAAATCATATTTAACGGCATAAAAATACAGCTAAAAGATTTTATCCTAGATAATAAAGGCCATGGACAGTCTNATGATGTTCATGGTCATTTTGTGCATTCTATCCTTAATGATGCACAGAATATGCGCGCCTATGGTAAAATTTATGGGCCGCTAGGGCATTTTACAAGCAACGGAAATTTTGTCGGCAGACCCATGCTCATGCGCTTCAGGCCAACAAAGGAAGAAGCCGCCGCTGTGCGTCCCACTGGCTCACCGCAAATGAATTTTGATTTCGTAACGCGCGATGATGACGGCAATCCGAAAAAAACATCGCCTGTTGTCAAAGGTAATGGTGTATGTATTGCTAGCTCAGAGACATCTAGCATCATAAAAACAGATCGCCTTTTATGCCATAGCTTATCGCCACATAGCAGAGATCATATCGCAGGGAGTGATTCCGTGTGGGTTGTCGCGCGCCCCGTGGTTAAAATAGATGACCTTAACAAAGCTATGGATCTATTTGAAAAAGGCTTATCAGCCAAGAAACATATCACTATTTTATGGCGCCTTGACGGACCCCATGCTTTTGCCGATGCAACGCCTGATAAAATTGCCGCAAACCAAGCGCATGAGCGAAAAGCAAATGCACAGCGTAAACATGAACTGACCTAATCTCCGCACCCCTTTTCTTGAACCTCAATTCAAGCTATCATTATCTTCGTGATTTGATTTTCAATAGAACAACCACGCATCATAAACAGGATTATCAGCCATGCTTAAAGAAATTACACGTAAAGTTACCGACCCGATTTTAGACAACGCCCTGCGCTATGCTAAACAATACAACATCAGACGTAGTCATGCGTATTACGCCACATATGGGCTCGCCGTTCTTTTATTTCTATGTCTGATTAGCAATTTATACACGCTCGCTATGCTTTTCTTGGCGCTTTCTTACACAGCCCTCGGCGTAGCAGATCGCTTATATGCACAAAGCGGCGGAGAAGAAAAGCAACACCTCGTTTTCCTTCAGCGTGTGGCTGAGCCTTTCCTTGCTGGTGGCTTTATTTTCTTTTTCACTTTAAGTGTCGGCGGTGTTTCAACACCAGGCTTGTTCCTTCTTTTTGCCTATTACCTCAATGAAGCATCGGCCTATCGCCTCAGCTCGGATTTGGCCGAGAAAAATGATGATGATATCGCCAGTAAAATTTCAGGGCTGGTGAGCAAAGAGCTAACCGTCATTTTCTTCTTTATCATGTGCATCTTAAGCATGGGCTTCCCGTTCTTCGCCGTTATATTCAGCTTCATTTGTTTCGCTTCTATCTTTGGCCGTTTCATGGAAACAAAACTATTAGACAGAAACAGCGCCTTTAACCGCGATGAAGTCCGTGAAACAGAAGAAAAAAATGACGTTCTCGAGAGCGATGATGATAGCAAGGACAAAAAGAGTGACAATAGTGAGGAATCTTTTGGTACGATCCAGCCGGATGAAGACGTCATCATTAACGATCACGATGACGAATACCGCAAAGATTAATCAGGACCAAACAAGCCTATAACCATTCTTAATGGTTGTTAGCGTTTTTGGCGCATTCGGGTCTTTTTCTATCTTTTGACGCAAACGGTAAATATGAGTCTCAAGCGTGTGAGTCTCAAGCTCCTGTTTATACCCCCACACCTTTTCTAATAAATCTTCTCGGCTCATCTGGGAATCAGCCGCGCCTTTAAGCGCCCTGATAATATCAACTTCCTTATCCGTTAAGCGTATTTCCGTATCCCCGCTGATGGCTGTCAATAAATGTTGTTCTTCAAAAAACAAATAATCGCCCAAATTTATCGGTTTTATTTTTTCTTGCCTAATCGCTTGAGCCTCTAAAGACAGCGCCACATCGATAACAGCACCGAGACGCATAGGGCACGCCAGCATAGCCTGTTCACCAGATGTATGATGCGTCAGGATGATTTCATTGTCATTCACACTGCTCATTTGTGCATCAACACTAAGGCTATGTGATTGAATTATTTCATCTATTTTAGAAATAATGCTATTTTTCGTATTATCTGGCATGGCTTTTGCACCTTAAACCTTAAAAAAAGTGGTAAAATGAGTATATCAGGCGAAACACAAATGATAAATTCCAGAACGGCAGGCACGATGCCTGTCTGGGGACAAAAGCATAATATCACCCAAACAACAAAAACCTCAAAACAACCTTACCAACACGGTACAGAAACCCTTTCTCTGGACACAAAAACACAAGATTATAATTCCAGTCTCCGTATACCGGATAAACAGACATCCCCCTTAACCACCAATGGAGCAGCAAAAGATAGTATTGGCTTTGCTGATTTATTGGACGTCATAAATCCGCTTCAACACATTCCTATAGTAAATAATTTTTATCGAAACTTTACAGGGGATCAAATCAAACCATTCGCTCGTATTGCTGGTGCAGGCATTTTCGGCGGTGGAATCGGCGCGGCTGCGGCCACAGCCAATGTTTTCCTCGAAGCACAAAGCGGGCGGGATGTTAGTGGGCATGTTATGAGCTACGTATCCAAGGGCAAAAATAGTGGCTCAACACAAAATCTACAAGTCGCGCGCGATTACGCCAGCAACCAATACATACATGCGCAAAATAGCCGCTATAACGGTTAAGGTTTTGGCTGTATAAATAAAATTTCTTGCCATTATGTAATTTATAGTGTTACCGTATTTTCATGTTCAAAAACGAAATAGCAATTTCTGCCTTTTCACACTTCCATCATCATAGATGCTGGGGCTAATACTCTAGTCCCTGAACGCGTCTTATTTGCACGGCGTTCTAAAGCACAAAAATATATACAATCATCCAATATAAAGAGCATTTAAGATGGAAAATGAACTCATGCGTCAAGCCACGCAAAAAACAGGCTTAAAACTTATAAAAATCAAATCAAAAGACGAACTTGAAGACTTATTGCGATCTGGTTTAAACACCTTATACGCTGATGTCTTTGGCGGTGAGCCATATAATGAAATTTTCTCCGAAGAAGAAGTCGATACTATCTTTATGGATTATTTCGATAAGAACGGAGAAATCTTCGTAGGCATATGTCCAGCAACACA